>NZ_PNDH01000008.1:0-260639 GCF_005887175.1 Pseudoalteromonas sp. S1612
GAACCCCGAACCCCGAACCCCAAAAATCAAATTGTAGATGTTTAGACGTCCGTTGACATTTTTAAGTAAACAGATAACAATAGCAGCCTATTTTCAAGGTGCTTGCTAAACACTTCAAAGGTGTGATTTTTTTAGTAGGATAATCGGGAAGTTGGTGCGTTTTCATTGATGAAGTCAATCCCAACACTGCCCCCGCAACGGTAAAGTTATGCTGTATTTTATTATGGTAACTGAGTCCGGAGACCGGCCTTGATGTAATCTTACTTACTAACATCTTTGCGGTGGGCTGAGATAGGGAACATCATGATAAATAAAACTGCATTGGGTGTGGCTATTTCGGCTGCGCTGTCTTTTTCTGCATCTGCAGAACAAACCATTGAAAGAATAACCGTTACTGCAAATAAATTTGAACAACCTATAAATGATGTATTAGCAAGTGTGGCAGTTATCGACCGCGCTGATATTGAAAAAGCGAATTACCGAGACTTACCTGCAATATTAAATACCATAGCTGGTATTGATATTGTCCGTAACGGCGGATTAGGTCAAAAAGCAGATATATTTGTTCGCGGTGCTAGCGCTAAATATGCCTTAGTATTGGTTGATGGCGTAAGAGTGAGCGATGCAAGCTCAGGTAGTGTATCGCTAACTAATATTCCAGTTAATAGTATCGAGCGTGTTGAAGTTATTAAAGGTGCCAGAGCAGCTATTTATGGCTCTGATGCGGTAGCCGGAGTGATTAATATTATTACCCGTAAAGCCTCAAATAACTCGCTTTCGGCTACTTTAGGCAGCCATAGCTACAGTAATTATCAGCTTGCTGGTGGGCTTGTAAAAGAGGCGCTTAGCTTTAATTATAATCTAGGCTACGAAGAGACAGATGGTTTTGATGTTACTGGCAAAGACCCTGTGGCTGAATATACCAAAGATCACGATGATGATGGCTACAAAAATAAAAACATTGGCTTTAATTTAGCGTATGAACTGGCTGAACTAGGTGAGTTGAGCTTACAGTCTCAGTACAGTGAAGGTGAAGCGCAGTATGACAACGCATGGGGTAACGATGCCTACGATTTTGAAAATTATACCGCTAAGCTAGGCTGGAAAAAAGCCTCAGAAATATATACCCAAAGTACTTCATTGAGTGTATCGCAAGAAGAAAATGCTCAAACTGGCACCGATGTGCAGCAAGTGTATAGCACAGAGCGTGTTGAGTTTGAATACCGCGGGCTTTATAGTCTAACGCAAGAACTTGATTTATCAGGTGGTTTTAATTATTTGTCTGAGGATTTATCAAACTCGTCAGCAACGTCATCAGAAGAAAAACGCGATAACAACGCATTGTTTATAGGCGCGTTTTATAGTCATGAACAATGGTTAGCAAATGCGGTTATCAGAACCGATGATTATGACTTCCACGGCCGTGCAAATACTTACAGTACTGGGCTTGGATATAAAGCGAATCAGTATGTAACGGTACGTTTAAATCATGGCACCGCATTTAGGGCTCCGTCTTTAATTAATGCGTTTGTAACTAACAGCCCATACTACCTACCAAATAATAATATTAAGCCTGAGGAAGCCTTAAACAATGAGTTTGGTGTTACCCTAGAAACTCAATGGGGACGTTATGATATTGCTATTTTCGATAACCGTATCAATAATTTAATTAGTAATAATTATGATGCAGACTCAGGTAAATATATTGCAACTAACATAGATAAAGTATCTATGCAGGGGATAGAATTATCGGCTGAGTTTTCAGCGTTAGGCTTTGAACACTCTGTTAATGTTAGTTTTTTAGATGCTACAGATGAAAAGACGAATACAGATTTACCACGCAGGCCTTCAGAGTCGTTTAATTATCAACTCGCTAAGTCATGGGGCGATTTTGATGTTAGTTTAGATATGCAGTATCGCTCATCGCGTCCATCAATTGCGTATTATGATTCTGAACTCGCTGACTATACGGTATTTAATTTAGCAGCCAATTACCAGTTGCTCGATAATTTGTCGTTAGCTGCTCGAATAGAAAATATTACTGATAAGGAATATTTTACTGCAGCAACAGGGTTTGCTGCCAGTGGTGAGCTATTAGGTTATAACAGCGCAGGAAGAACTTTCTTTGTGGGGGCAAATTATCAGTTTTAATTATCACTTTTAGTTGCCGAAAAACAAATAGCCCAGCAAATTGCTGGGCTATTTGGTTATAGCTTTAAAGCACTTTATTCACTTAAAAACTCGCTAAATTCGGTTTCAAACTTGTGCAACTTAGGCGCAATTAAAATACTACAGTAGCCTTGTTCTGGGTTTTCATTGTAATAGTCTTGATGAAAACTTTCAGCAGGGTAAAAAGTGGTTGCTGGGCTTACCTCTGTTACTATAGGCTCGCTAACATGAGTTTGCAGCTCTGCAATAACGGCCTGTGTTTGCAATTGTTGTTGCTGATCATGGTAATACACAACGCTGCGGTATTGAGTACCTATATCGTTACCTTGGCGATTTAACTGGGTGGCATCATGCAAAGTAAAAAACATTGCGAGTAAGGTTTCAAAGCTTATTACACTTGAATCAAATTCAACCTTAACCACTTCGGCATGTCCGCTGTTGCCTGTGCAAATGGCTTTGTAGGTTGGGTTATCAGTGTGCCCGCCTGTGTAACCAGAACATACACTGAGTACCCCTCTAACACGCCTAAATGCCGCATCAATACACCAAAAACAGCCGCCGCCTAGTGTTGCTACCTGTGTGGTCGAACTCATAAGTACTTCCTCAATTATATGGTTATATGCACCAAAATAGCGCCGTAACAGCTAATTACGACGCTCAGAGTGACTTAGATCTCTTTAAGTGGTTTTTCAGCTGCTTGTTTATCTAGCTTTTGCTGTAAAAACTCTGGTGATTGTGTATTTCGCGCTAGTGCGTAATAGGCAGCTGGCACCACAAACAGAGTCAGTATGGTGGCAACCGTTACGCCGGTAAATACCACCACACCAATTACCATTCTACTTTCCGAGCCAGGCCCTGAGGCGAGTACCAAAGGTACTGCACTCATAACTGTGGTTAGGGAGGTCATTATAATAGGACGTAAACGCTGGGTAGCGGCTTGTAAAATAGCTTCACTAAATTCCAACCCTTTATCACGTAACTGATTGGTAAATTCAACAATCAGAATACCGTTTTTAGCGCTTAACCCGATAAGCATCACAATACCAATTTGGCTGTATATATTAAGTGTTAAGCCCATACTCCACAGGCCAAACATAGCGCCCATTAGCCCAAGTGGAACGGTGAGCATAATAACAAGCGGATGCATAAAGCTTTCAAACTGAGCAGCGAGTACTAAAAAGGTCACGGTCAATGCCAGCACAAACACATAGGTCATGGCTGAGGCACCTTCATAAAACAATTGTGACTCACCTTTGTAATCAATGGCGCCATCAATGTCATTTTCTTCTGCGGCAATATTGTTTAAAAAGTTTAGTGCTTGTTCTAGCGTATAGCCATCAGCTAAGTTGGCACTTAGAGTAATTGCACGCATACGGTTATAGCGGTTTAAACGCGAGGCGGTGGCTTCTTCTTTTAAGCTTATAAGGCTGTCGAGTGGCACCAATTCATTGCTGCGAGATTTAAGGTAAATATTTGAAATATCAGTAGGGTTTGCAAAGTCTTCTTTAGTTCCCTTTAAAATTACATCGTACTCTTCACCGCGGTCAATAAAAGTGGTTACACGGCGTTGGCCAAGCATGGTTTCAAGTGTACGTCCCACATCTGAGACTGATACGCCTAAATCTGCAGCTTTATTTTTATCAATACTGACTAAAAACTGTGGGAAGGTTTCTTTATAATCATGATCAATGCGCACTAAACCAGGGTTTTTCTCTGCACGTTTAATAATTCTATCGCGCCAATCAGCTAATTGAGCATAATCATTACCTTGTAAAACAAACTCTATCGGTCGCGATGAACCACCACCGCCAATACCACGGCGCATAATTGCAAAAGCACGTACATCGGTGACCTCTTGCATTTTACCGCTTATTTCATCCATGACTTCCCAGGTTGAGCGTTTGCGTTTATCCCAATCCGCCATACCAACAATGGCTACACCACCACTGCCACCCCAGCCTGGAACTCGCACTAAAACTCGGCTTAGTTCGCCAGATTCAGAATAAGGCATTAAGCGCTCTTCTATCTTTGCCATATTAGCGGCATTATTCTCATAGCTAGCCCCTTCAGGGCCATTCATAAGTACAAAAAAGGTACCACGGTCTTCTTTAGGGGTAAGTTCAGACGGTATTTGTAAAAATAATGAATAACTAACAAACCCAGCCAAAACTAAGCTCAGCATTAAGCCCCATTTGCGGGTCATGTTTGACGCTAAAGCGTTACGGTATCCATTTTCTAATTTAGTAAAAAAGCGATCCATTGCTTGGCTAAACTTACTTTCTTTTTCAGAAGCTTTTAACACCTTTGAACACAATGCCGGAGAGAGTGTTAATGCAGTAATACTGGAGAAGAACACGGCTGCACTCACCGCCATTGCAAATTCTGTAAATAGTGCGCCTATTCGTCCTTCCATAAACACCAATGGTACAAACACAGAGATCAGCACTAGGGTGGTGGCTATAATTGCAAAGCCTACCTCACGAGCGCCGCGATAAGCTGCTAATAAAGGCGGCTCCCCAAGTTCTATGCGGCGGTGAATATTCTCTAGCATTACAATGGCATCATCTACCACTAAGCCTATTGCTAATACTAGTGCCAGTAGAGTTAATAAGTTAATTGAATAACCCATTGCTAATAAAAACATAAAACTACCGACTAAGGCGACCGGTACGGTGACCGCAGGAATAAGTGTGGCGCGAATATTACCTAAAAATATAAAGATAATAAGCACTACTAACCCCATAGAAATTGCTAAAGTTTTATAAACCTCATTAATTGATTCTTTGATAAATACTGAAGAGTCGTAACTGTCTTCTATAGTAGTGCCTTCAGGTAAATTACGTTTTATTTTTTCCAGTTCACTGCGGGCGTTATCAACTACTGTAAGGGTATTTGCTTTGGCTTGTTTAACAATACCCATACCAATCATATTACGGCCATTTCCGCGAAATAAGCTTTCATCATCGGCGGCTTCTAATTTTACGTCAGCCACTTCGCCTAGACGTACTAAATAACCATCTTCACCTCGCTTAATGACAAGGTTTTGAAAATCACGTTGGTTTTTATAGCTGCGTGCAGTGCGCACAGTAAAATCACGGTCTACCGATTCAATTTCACCCGCCGGAAGCTCTACATTTTCACTGCGAAGTGTTTGCTCTATATCACTAGAGGTAATGCCACGAGCTGCCATCGCTTGGCGGTTAAGCCATACTTTCATAGCATACTTTCGCTCTCCCCCAATACGCACATTTGATACACCATCAACAACGGCCAAACGGTCGACAATAAAACGCTGTGCATAATCAGAAAGTTGTAACGAGTCCATGGTTTCACTGTTAAGTACAAACCACGCGATAGGGCTTTCGTCACTATTTGATTTTGATACTTCAGGAGGGCGTACTTGCTCTGGTAGGCTGTCTAATGCCCGTGCAACACGTTCACGTACATCGTTAGAGGCATCGTCTATGTCGCGGTTAATATTAAACTCAATGGTAATGTTTGAGCGGCCATTACGACTCGATGAGTTAATACTTTTAATACCCTCAATCCCCGAAATACGGTTTTCGATAACTTGGGTTATTTTTGTTTCAATAATTTCAGCAGATGCACCGGTATATTCAGTACTAATATTTACAATCGGTGTTTCAATATCTGGATACTCACGCAAAGGCAGCATACTAAAAGCAACTAAGCCAAAAGTGAGTAACAGTAAGTTAATAACAATCGCAAAAACGGGGCGTTTGACGCTAGTATCGGTAATTTTCACGTGTTACCCCTTAACGCTTACTTTGCTACCAGAGCGGATTTTGATTATCCCCTCGGTAACAATCTGCTCGCCGTTCTTTAACCCCTTGTCTATTGCAACCCAGCCATTGTTTCTACTTGCAACATGTACCTCTATGCGATTAGCTATGCCATCTTCAATTTGAAAAACATAGTGTTTATCTTGCAGAGGAATAATTGCTTTTTCAGGCACCATGAGCGCTTGATTGCTGCTTAGCTCTAGTGCAGTTTTAAGTAGCATACCAGGGCGAAGTAAACCCGATTTATTAGCAAAACTGGCTGTTACTTCTACACTGCGAGTGATTGAATCAATACGTGAGCTTATATGGGTTACTTTACCGCTGAAGGTTTGATCAGGGTAAGCATCGTTTTGAGTGCGAACCGTCATTCCATTTTTCAGTTGAGCTAAATACTTTTCAGGCACTTTAAAATCAACTTTTATGATACTGATATCATCTAAGGTTGTAATTATCGTACTGTTACTAATATAAGCGCCTACCGATATTTCGCGTTTACCCAGTAACCCAGAAAAAGGCGCGGTAATAGCCATTTCATTGAGTTTAGTTTTGGCACTTTCAAGTTGAGCTTCGCTGGCATCAACACGGGCTAGCTGTTCTTCAAGTAACGACTTGGCAGTCGCTTGTGAGCGAGAAAGTTCGGTAAGCCTAGCTAATTGGCGTTTTTCTTCTTGTAAATTAATGCTAAGTTCTTTTACTGCAAATTGTTCTTGTTGGTTTTGCAGTTGCACTAATTTTTGTCCTTTGCTGACCAAGTCGCCGTCTTCAAAGTAAATGCTGGTGACATAATCGTTTTGTGCGCTTTTAATGTAAATAGCCTGATTAGCACGGGCACTGCCAATGGCTTCAATCATAATGGCATTTTCTTGCGACTCGACAGTGTGCGCAGAGACTTGTGTTGTCATTGCCGAGTAATCAGCTTGCTCGCCCTGTGATGCGGGCAAATATAAATAAACGCTAAAAATTATTAGTACCGAAATAATAAATGGAAATAGGGCTTTGCCGGATTGTTTAGAGTGCATTGTTTTCATACCTGAAAATAGATTATAAGTATTGTACGAAATCAGGACAAAAAAAGGCGGTTATGTATCTCATTAATTTGTGCGTTAGGCGTAAAAATAACTGATACTTAGTCATTGCGCTTATTTAACAGTAATAATAGGAGTTAATTGATGAACTTCAAAACATCATGCAAACGCTGTTTAACACTGAGAAAGTTAGTATTGTGGGCTATTATTATGTTTATATTTTATATGGCGTTTTTTCAGTATGGCTAATATAAAAAAACACACACTTAAATACCGAGCGCAAGGCGCTAAAAATGGGATTGAAATACTGGTTGTAGGTAGCATTGGTTTAATCTTTATCATGCTATTTAATTTATTGCGTCCAGGTGAAATCAGTATTATTGAAATTTTTTTAGTAAGTTTATGTATTGCAGCAATTTTAATTGGATTTTTTAAAACACAAGAACCTTTTTATAGTATTATTTTAACTGAGCAGCAATTAACATATCAGCATAAGTACGGGCAATGGGATTTACACCAAGAAAATCTCCACCATTGCGGTATTCCTAAAGTTGATAACGGTATTGATCATCTTGAGCTTAACGCGATTGGTATTAAGTTAAATGATATAGATACATTTTTAGCTGCTTTAGCACCAAGAATTGCGGGTAAATTACTAATAGAACAGCGGCACTTATTTATGCAAGTTGTTCAAAAAAATTGCAAAAATGGGCATTGCCCATCAGAATGGTTAGTTGAAGATAATAAATTTAGGTCAAAAAAAGGAATTGACTATAATGGGCTTATAGCGATGTTTGCTAATAGGGCTAAGCATCTTCAGCTTTTAACAGGGTATGACTTACTGTTACCTGCCAGTGTAATAGAAAGTGATATTTGGGAATTTTGCGCAAATTTAAATAAATGGAAGCGTGATCCCTCTCAGTTTATCAAGTCGCAGTGTGAATAATAATATAAGCACTCACTGCGGGATTAGGAATAACTATGAGCCAAGACAGATCTTTTATTAAAAGTGGTCGAAACACCATAATTCATAAAGATAGAAAACTAGATTTAGTGATTGTTAATGGTGAGGAACATCCTCGAATTAAAGTAACAGCGAATGGTCTAGAACCATTTAAAGAAGAGCTGCCAAAAAACCGCCGTGATGCAAAAGAGCGCTACTTAGATATGGTTTATATCGCAAGTCCAGATGTATTTAGCGAGGAAAAACAGTTGTTGTTTATTCAATCCTTAGATGGCCGCGAATATAAAGTAGATTACAGTAAAGTTGGCACTAAATTATTTGTTCGTATTCATCAAGATAGCTATTTATAACTCATGATGGCACTTTTTTTGCTTCACAGTCTTATTAGATAATTATAAGACACAAAGGTGCTTAGTATGAAAGCAATTTCGTTAATACCACTTATGGCATGCTTGCTTTTGGCTGCATGTGGAGGGGGAGGCGGTGCTGATAACAGTGATATTAAAACGTCAGTATTTGCAGGTAACGATCTCCAAGTTGTAGAAAAATCAGAGTTTACTATTTCTGCAAAAGGCTCTCCTGCAGATGGTACTTTTACTTGGCAGCGTGTAAGCGGTCCTCTTATAGATGTGTTTCCGCTTGAAGGGGCTGAACAAACCATCACTGCACCGGATGTAAAATCTGATAGTGAATTGGTCTTAAGAGTAAGCTATCAAACGCCAGATGGTAGTTTAGTGAATGACGACTTGAGTGTTTTCATTGCCTCTAATAATCAGCTTCCTCTTGCTGTTGTTACTCAAGTTGCTCCTGCAAACTTACCCTCAGTTTATAAAGATACTGTAACCCTTAGTGGTTTAACCTCCGCAGACCCCGATGAAAATGGCGAAATTAGTAGTTACTTGTGGCAATTATTATCTGGGCCTGATTTAACAATTGATAGCTATACCAATCCAACGCTTAGTTTTCCTCATCCATTATTAGAAAATAACACCAACTTAAAATGGCAACTCACCGTAACTGATGATGAGGGCGGAGTATCTGCATCACAATTTGATATGACCCTTAATAAAACAGCCCAAGTGATTATTGCCGATGCGGGTGCAGACCAAACAGTAGAAGAGTTTGATAAGGTTATTTTAGATGCGACGGCAAGCGAAGCGGCAACTCAGACTTACCAATGTAAGTGGCAACAACTTACCGGAAATACCGAAGCTCTTCTTGAACCACAGTCATGTACTGCCAGCTTTTTTGCCTCTGATATTGATTTAAATGCAACCCTTAGCTTTGAAGTACAAGTTATGGACTTAAAAGGGCGCACCGACACAGATACCGTATTTATTGATGTAACACCTAAAGCGCTTGGGTTAATAAACGATACCGGAGTAGGTGAGTGTTATAATAATACTCAACGTATTAATTGTAATAATGATGAGTTTCCAGCTCAAGATGCTGATCTTGGGCGTGATAGTTTTGCCAATCGTTTAGGTAAAGTGGGTAAAGGGAATTTGGCTTTTGATTACACAAAACTTAATGAGTTTGCCGATGAGCTTCTTGATGATGCGTCGAACTTTAGCTGTATTCGCGATAATACTACCGGCCTTGTTTGGGAAGTGAAAAGTCCTTATTCCGGCGTGTTACCAAATACCTCACTGCGTGATGGACAAAACCGCTATATTTGGCAAGGGACTGTCAATAGTGGCGATGTAACGGGTAGTGCTAATACTACGTGCCCGAGCGATACTGATTGTGGATTACAAACCTATATTAATGAGGTTAACACGCTTGATTTTTGTGGCGGCAGTAATTGGCGTTTACCTACTTATACTGAGCTGTTAGGTTTAATCGACTACGGTAAACAAGGGCAAAATGTATTGATAGATACTGCATTTTTTCCTAATACACCATCGACTAATAGTGTCGGGCATTTACGCTACTGGACCTCACAGACCGCGGTTGATGGTACCAGTTTATCTCAGGCTTACACTATCGATATGATGGATGGCAACGATTTAGCCTATCCAAAAGATAATACCGCTTACGTGCGCTTAGTTAGAAATCGTTAAGGTGATTATTATGAAATTAATTAAAGTCTCTATGTTATTAGCCTTGGGATTGAGCCAGTCACTTGCAGCGCAGCAGTGTTATGAAGAGGTAGCGACTAGCGATGATACCGACCGATTTGTGATTAATATTGATGGCACTGTGTCAGATACTAAAACAGGGCTAATGTGGCAGCGCTGTAATTATGGTCAAGTTTATAATAGCGAAACAACTAGCTGCGATGGTGATACTCAACCATTAAATTGGCAAGCTTCACTTAAAGGCGCAGTTAATGACAGCACAGCAGATTATAACGACTGGCAAGTACCAAGTATTAAAGAGTTAGCCAGTATAGTAGATCACCGTTGTACCGATCCAAGTATTAATGCGGGTATTTTTTTAGCAACGCAGTCGCAAAATTATTGGTCTAACACCTCGGGTATTAGCAACATAAATTCGGCATGGGTTTATCAATTTTCCAGTGGTTTAAATAGCTTACATGCTAAAACAAGTAACGTATATTTACGCCTAGTACGTTATGAAAAGTAGTTAATTAATGTATTAGCGAATCTAAAAATGCGCTTTTATTTACGGTTAGCCTTTTTATTTACACTATTTTAATAATAAAGCCTGGTTGTAGTTGTCACCCAGGCTATTTTTTTGCCATTATAGGCCGTGAATTAACGACCAAGGACTATAAAGGTGTATTTAAGCTATTTTGGTTTACAAGAAAAGCCATTCTCAATTTCGCCTAATCCCCACTACTTATTTTTAAGTGAACGCCACAAAGAAGCATTAGCACACCTTACCTATGGGTTAGGTGAAGACGGCGGCTTTGTGCTGTTAACAGGTGAAGTGGGTACGGGTAAAACCACAATAACACGTAGTATGTTAGAGCGACTGCCTGAAAATACCCAAGTAGCCATGATCCATAATCCTGCGTTATCAGAGCTTGAACTGTTAGCCAGTATTTGCGATGAATTACAAATAACGTACGACGCCAAAAATGCAACGCTGAAAAGTCTAACGGATGTCATCAAAAAGCATCTTGAGTTTAATAATAAAGCGGGGGGGCATACTATTTTGATTATTGATGAAGCACAGTTACTTGCCCCTGATGTACTAGAACAACTTCGCTTATTAACCAATATTGAAACGGATCATAAAAAGTTATTACAAATAGTATTAGTAGGGCAGCCTGAGTTACAGGTACTTCTAAAGCGAAATGAGTTAAGGCAACTGGCACAGCGTATTACTGCTAGATATCACTTGTTAGCACTAACACCAGGGCAAACCATTGCTTATATTCAACATCGGCTGCATATTGCAGGTTGTGACAAGAAAATATTTTCAATGGAAGCAATGCAAATGGTGCATCAGCTCACAGGCGGTGTGCCACGATTAATGAACCTGGTATGTGAACGCGCATTAGTAGGGGCATTTTCGAAACAACAAGAAATTGTTGGCAGTGATATTGTTAAGCAAGCGGCGAGTGAATCTTTACCTATCGACTTTATTGTTACAAATAAGAAGGTGAGTAAAGCAGGTTCGATTTGGCCTTATAGCGCTGCTGCGTTAATGCTTTTTGGTGCAGGAATTGGCCTGTCTTTTATTTTTTAGTTAGGTGATTCATGTCTTATTTATTAGATGCGTTAAAGCAATCAAAGCACGATACCATGAGCGCTGAGCAATATGACTTGCAAGCGCAACAATTAAAACAACAACGCCAGTTGATGACCTATCGTCGAATTAGTTTTTTACTCGCAGGAAGTTTATTGGCAACGAGTATATTGGGCAGTGGCTTCTTTGTCGGCAAGTGGGCGCAACAAGAAAACGTAACCGTTAAAAATGAGCCTGTTCAAAATGACCTTAGTCAAAAAGAGTCAGGGGTTGTAGAAAAACCAACAAGCGCAGAAGAGGTACAAAGAACGGTTGCTCAAACAGTAACAACCCCTCAAGTGCCCATTGTAACAGCTGCGCCTAACAATTCTGTGCCGCTGGCAGGGCAGTTGGTTTATGTACAAACCCCAACGGGTGTGCAGCAAATGTTGCTGACGCCACAAGGACAATATTTACCTATGAGCGTTAATCAAGCGTCTCAAGGGCAAACGCAAAATTTCTCGACGCAGAATAGCGCTTCATCTAGTTTTCAATCACCGAGCAGCCAACCGCAAAGTGTACCAACTCAACCGGCGAAAAGAACAATCACTGCAGATGAGTTGAGTAAATACAAGGTGTTAGGTAAACCACTTAACCAAAATGTGCCTGCGCAGCCAGAGTTAAATGATGAACTCGATACGGTTCCCGACACGCTGAAAAATGCGTTTGCGCAAGCCGTTAATAGCACAGAATCAACAGCTGACTATGAAGTAACTCAAGGCTCTCGCCTTTCATCACGAGTACAGCCTGTTGAGCTACTTCCTGATGGCTTACAAAGTATGTTACCAAGCATTAAATATCAGGCGCACATTTATTCTTCAGCGGCGGATAAACGCTGGATAAAGCTCAATGGCAGAGAGCTATATGAAGGGGAGTCTATTGGTGCGTTGAAGGTGTTAGAAATAGCGCCAGATCAGAGCGTACTTGATTTCGATGGTTATGAATTTAGCTTAAAAGCCCTGCAAGATTGGCCACAATAGTGGCCAATTAACTAAAGATAGAGTGCTTATAAAAGCCTTCTAAATCTATATTATACTCTTTGGGTTTTATTGCTGACTCAAGCGTGTCCTGCGTTCTTTTATTTGATAAGTCAACGTCTTGAACTTCAGTGTAACGCCCATGTTTTGCATTAAAAAAAGTTTTTACTACTGGCTTTAATGGTGTTGCAGGGTTGCTTTGAGTAACGAGTCCCACCTTTTGACTAGAAAGTTTTACCAGGGTGCCCACAGGGTGAATACCAATGCACTGAATAAACTTATTAAGTAGCACTCCATCAAAGCTATCTGGGCAGCCTTGCTTTAAAATTTTAAATGCTCTAATTGGCTCCATGCCTGCTTTATAAACCCGTTCAGCGGTTAATGCATCATAAACATCAACAATAGACGCCATGCGAACGTACTGGCTTATTTCATCGCCTTTTTTACCAAAGGGGTAGCCTTTGCCATCTAAGCGCTCGTGATGCATACCAGCAATATCTACGGCAATCCCCGTTAATCCTGCGTCTTCTAGTATTTCTTTGCTAAAGAGCGCATGATTTTGCATCACTTTGAATTCTTCGTCACTGTAGCGGCCTGGTTTGTTGAGAATAGCATCAGGGATTTTTATTTTTCCCATATCATGCAAAAGGGCGCCGGTGGCCAGTTCTTCAATGATCGGTTTTTCAATACCGAGATGTTTAGCAAAAATACTCATCAAAATAGACACATTTATCGAGTGCTCTAACAGGTAGGCATCTTTTTGGCGCATTTGCGTGATGCACGCCAGCGCATCTTGATTTCTAAATACGGAGTCAATAAACCCACTAGCCAGTTCTTTAAAAGGCGCAACATCAACAGTGCGGCCAGACTCTATATCGCCAAACGCTTTGGTTTGCAGGTTTTTTGCTTCATCGTAAAGCTTTTTAGCTTTACTCATTTCTTGCTCAGCACTGTGGGTAATTAACCAAGGATCGCGTTTTTTGACTTCGTGCTGAGTAGGTAAGGTTGTTTGTGTTTCAGGTTCTTCAGAGGCGAGCATTTTATCAGGGTCGATTTCAACCTCTAAAATTCCTGATTTTATTAATTTATCAATTCCACTTTGAGTTTTAACCCAGCCTTGGTTTTTTATTCTAATGCTACCAGTTTGTTTAACAACTTTTTGTACAAACATACCAGGCTTAAGCTGTGAAGTTGGAATGGTTTTCAAAGTGAACTCTTATTAACAAGTATGATTAGAGAAAGTAACAAATAAATTCACATTTAGAAATAAAAAAGGCATCAATTTGATGCCTTTTTAATTAAATAATGATTATTTTCTATTCATCATCTTCAACAAGGGTCATCAAGGAGGTGTTACCGCCTGATGCCGTCGTGTCTATACTGATTGTTTTTTCAGTAATTAAGCGCTTAATTAGCGTGTCGTAATACTCAGAGCTGATCACTGGCAGTATAGCGCCTTTACGTTGTGCAAGCTGTTGGCTGAAGTAGCCTAAGCGTGAAGAACGTGCAGCAACTACCGCTCCGGCTAGGTGAGGATGCGCTAATATCGCTTGTAACTGATTTGGTTTAGCTACTTGGAAAACACCTTCTGCAACGCCGGTTGCAATAAACTTATCTCTAAAAGCAACCGCTTCATCATAAAATATTTCAGATGCTACTGTTATTACCGTGTTACCAGCAGCAAGCGCGGTAATAATCGATAGTGCCCAAAAGTTAAATGAGGTGCTCTTATCTGCGTAACATACTACACAGCCGCGTGCTTCAAGGTGAAGTGTATTCGATTCACCCGTTGGCCCTGGCAATGTTGTATATTTACGCATGTGCTTTTCTAAGCGGTTTAACTGAGCACGTGCATCGGCAAGTGTTAACGCTAAATCGTCTGCAAGGTCATCAATAATTTCAACGGTTGCTACTTTCGCTAATAACTGACGCACCGCAGAAACACGGTCATTCAGTGGTGTTGCACGCCAAATTTTTTCATCGCGCATAGAGTTAACCATTAGCTTTTCTACTTGCTCATTTGCGCCACTGTAGTGGTGTAAATCAAGCTCGTCTGGCGTTAGGTTAGTCATTTGTACGTTATCTGGTGATGCTTTTTCTTTGATTAAGCGTTGTAGGTAGTTTGGTCCACCGGCTTTAGGGCCAGTACCTGATAGTCCACGGCCGCCAAAGGGTTGCACGCCAACAATCGCACCAATCATATTACGGTTTACGTAAACATTACCTGCGCGCGACATTTTAGCTAAGTGTTCACAGCGCTCTTCAATACGAGAATGAATACCCATTGTTAAGCCGTAACCGGTGTTGTTAATTTGGTCGACAACACTATCAAGCTCACTTGCTTTAAAGCGGATCACGTGCACACACGGACCAAATACTTCACGCTTTAATACCGATAAGTCTTTGATTTCGTATAAACGTGGGGCAAAGAAAAACGCACCGTTTTCGCTGTTATCAGGGATTTTACACTCATAGTGAAGTGTTGCATTACCCTTTAGGTATTCAACATGGTCGTTGAGTGTTTTCAGCGCTTTTTCATCAATTACAGGGCCTACGTCTGTAGAGAGTAATGATGGGTCGCCAATGTGTAATTCAGCAAGCGCGCCCTTGAGCATGTCGATAATGCCATCAGCAACATCTTCTTGAATAAAGAGTACGCGTAATGCAGAACAACGTTGACCTGCACTTTGGAAACCAGAACTGATTACATCATCAACAACTTGCTCAGGCAGCGCTGTTGAGTCAACAATCATACAGTTTTGGCCGCCAGTTTCTGCAATTAAAGGCACCTGAATATCGTTACGTGCCGCTAATGTTTGCGAAATAAGCGTGCCCGTTTCAGTTGAACCTGTAAACATAACTGCTTGAATGCGCTCATCTGGCACAATGGTTTTACCTACTTCGCTACCGCGAGCAACCACAGGCTGTACAACGTGCTCAGGTAAACCAACAGAAAGCATTAATTCAATAGCGCGTAGAGCAATTAAGCTCGTCTGTTCTGCAGGTTTTGCAATTACTGTGTTACCCGTAACGATAGCAGCTGCAACTTGACCTAAGAAAATAGCGAGTGGGAAGTTCCATGGGCTAATACATAAAATCACACCACGAGCTTCAAAGCGCTCATCTTGAGCAAGCTCTTCAGCACGGGCTGCGTAGTAACGACAAAAATCAACCGCTTCGCGTACTTCATCAATACCATCTTGTGCCACTTTACCTGCTTCTTTAATACAGATAGCAACAAGCTCATCATGATGACGCTCTAAAATATCAGCAACGCGACGCAATAGATTAGCACGCTCTTTTACTGGTGTTTGTGACCATGATTCAAAAGCGGTTTCAGCATTGGCTAGCAACACTTTCATTTCATCGCTATTTTGTAATTTTACGTGGCCAATAATTTCTTTATGGTTTGCTGGGTTTTTAACTGCCAGCGCGCCTTCTGGTACTTGGCTTTCTTCAATTAAGTGCTCTTCAAACCAAGTGTCTAAATTTTCTTTAAACGGGGTGATCACGTTAATATCAGTTAAATCCATACCTTTTGAGTTGGCACGTTCTTCACCGTATAAATCAATTGGCATTTTTATTTGCGTGTTGTATTTATTACGTAAACCTTGCAGCGTTTCAACAGGATCTGGTAATAATGCTTCAACCGGTTGAGTGGTATCTACAATGGCATTAACAAAAGATGAGTTAGCACCATTTTCTAGTAAACGACGAACAAGGTAAGCAAGTAAGTCTTCGTGCTGGCCTACTGGTGCGTATACACGACACTGGATTTTTTCTGCATTAACGATTTGGTCAAATAAAGATTCGCCCATACCGTGTAGACGTTGGAATTCAAAACCTTGGTTATCACCTTTAGCTACTTCTAAAATAGTTGCAGCAGTGTAGGCGTTGTGTGTTGCAAATTGCGGGTAAAGTACATCTCGTGCTTCAAGCATTTTAATCGCACATGCTTTGTATGACACATCAGTGGTTGCTTTACGGGTAAATACCGGGAAGAAGTCTAAACCATCTTGTTGTGTGGTTTTGATTTCGGTATCCCAGTATGCGCCTTTTACTAAACGCACCATCATTTTACGACCCACACGGGTTGCTAGGTCTGTTAGCCATTCAATAACAAAAATAGCGCGCTTTTGATACGCCTGAACCGCTAAGCCAAAACCTTGCCAATCGCCAAGGTCTTCATCGCTAAATACCGCTTCAATAACATCAAGAGAAATATCTAAACGGTCAGCTTCTTCAGCATCAACAGTAAACCCGATGTCGTATTTTTTAGCAGCAAGTGCAAGTTCTTTTAGTTTTGGAACGATTTCTTCCATCACGCGTTCTTTATGAGTAAATTCATAACGCGGATGAATAGCTGATAACTTTACAGAAATGCCCGGGCTTTTTATTGGACCACGGCCATTTGCTGCTTTACCAATAGAATGAATTGCATTCATGTAGCTGTCGAAGTAGCGCTTAGCATCTTTCATTGTGCGAGCGCCTTCGCCTAGCATATCGTAAGAATATACATAGCCTTTTTTCTCTGTATCGGCTGCACGTTCAATGGCCTCGTCAATAGTGCGGCCCATTACGAACTGTTTACCCATAATTTTCATGGCAAAGTTCACAGACTTACGAATAACAGGCTCGCCTAAACGACCAATGGTTTTTTTGAGCATACCAAATTGTTGCTCTTTCGTTTTGTCGTTATAGTTAACCATTTTACCGGTTACTAATAATCCCCAAGACGAAGCATTAACGAATAAAGAATCACTACTGCCTAAGTGAGAGCTCCAATCGCCATTTGCTAATTTATCACGTATTAATGTTTCTTGAGTTGCTTTATCAGGAACACGAAGCAATGCTTCGGCTAAACACATTAATACCACACCCTCTTCACTCGATAGTGAAAATTCATTTAATAGCGCATCAACACCGCTTTGACCATCTTGGTCTTTACGAATGTTTAATACTATTTGGCGAGCTCTTTCCCATGCACGGCTTCGTGCTTTAACACCGACTTCTGCAAGTGGTAAAATGTGATCAATAACCGCATTTTCATCAATACGGTAAAAGTCACGGATCTTTTGTCTGATCGGACAAGTCGTTGTTAAATCGCCATTGAATAACATAAGCAACCCTCAGGAGTGTTAAGACTTAGGATAATTGTTAATTACCGCTAAATGTTGTTGGTGTAAAGCGTGCATTCTAATTAAAATCCAGCAGAATATGCTGGTTAATTTCGCCGTTTTACGATAATTTACAGGGCATATTATTAACTTATCCATATAAAATACTGATATGACTAATCCGAATAGATTACGCCTGCTTGATCGTATCGATATATCAATTTTAGACGTTTTGCAGCGCAATGGTAGAATTTCAAATGTTAACCTCGCAAAGCAGGTGAATTTAAGCCCCAGTCCCTGTTTAGATAGGGTTAAACGTTTAGAGCAAGAGGGCTATATTGAGGGGTATTTCGCTAAATTAAGTGAGGAAAAACTTAATCAAAGCCTAGTGGCCCATGTGCAGGTATCATTAGTTACTTCAAATACAGCCGTATTTAAAGTATTTCGTGAACACATTCTTAAAATTAAGCAGGTTGTTGAGTGTGATATGGTAGCGGGTGGTTATGACTATTTATTAAAAATTCGCGTTTCCAACATGGATGAATACAGAGAAGTATTAGGTGATTTGGTTGATATTCCGGGAGTGGGCACACACCACACTTACATGGTAATAGAAAAAATCAAACAAGACCCTGGGCTTCGTTTAGATATATAACGTAGATATTCTTTTAAGAAAAAACACAGCAGGCATAAAAAAAAGCATCATATGATGCTTTTTTTATGCCTGCTGTATTAAGTTAAGCTTATGCCCAACCTTCATAGCGTTTTCTGCGTGATAACACGATAGTTAAGATAATTCCTAAGAACAAACCTAAAAATGCAATGGCTCCACCGTAAGTAAGTAACTGGCGTTTTTCTTTAGCACTGGTTGCTTGTTTTAGCTGTTGTTCTTGAGAAAGCTCACCTTGTAACTGACTAATTTGTGCTAATAGTTGCGCGTTTTGTTCGGTTAACTGTGCGTTTTGCTCTTGCAGCTCAGGTAACTCAACTTGCGCTTGACGAAGTCTATTTTGCATAGTGCTTATTTCATTATTGAGGGCTTGGTATTGTTGTTTTAAACCAGCTGATTCACTAATGAATTTAGCTTCTACCCAGCCTTCACGATCTTTATCATCTTTAACTTTTATAAAACCATTTTGTTCATCAGATAATAAAGTGAGTTGCGTACCTGCATCTATTGAACCAAGTAAACGATAGTCTTTACTGGCACCTGAGCGCATGAAAGTATACAAATTATCGATTATATAAGCTGTTTTAGCATTAGTCGGCGACGTTGATTGAGCTTCCTCTGCTTGGCTCATAAACGGGGCGGCTGTTAAAAGCAGCCATAGTAAACAGTGTTTTAGCATTTATCTACCTTGTTAATCTAGCAGTGTCCGTTGTGAACGTGATTTTTATTTCGCATAAGTATATAGATAGTATGGATTTAATAGTTTAATAGCAAGACAGATATTGTAACTAGAGCATTTTGCTTGTGTGTTTATGACTAAAAAATTTGCAATATAGGGCTGCTTTGTTTATTTTGAGCACTTATTAATTTTAAGGGTAATCCGCAAGCCTAATGGATACTGAGATAGAACTGAAATTTTTGGTATCAGATGACGTCATTCCACTGATCCCCTCACTAATTACTCAATTTGCAAAAACAGTCACAAACAAACCTTCTAAAAGTTTGCAAAATGCTTATTATGATACACCAAGCAGAGAGTTAAGAGCACTCGATATTGGCTTTAGAACGCGTTGTACAGACGAGCGCTGTGAGCAAACAATTAAGCTAGCTGGAGAAGTGGTAGGGGGCTTACATCAGCGCCCAGAGTACAATCTTCCAATAGAAACAAACCGGCCAAATCTAATGGCGTTTGATTCATCAATTTGGCCTCACGGTATGCAAATTGATGCCATATCACAAAATCTATTCCCTATTTTTAGTACTAATTTTATTCGCCGTACGTGGTTAATAGAAACCCCAAATGGTGCCAAAATTGAAGTGGTATTAGATAAAGGTGAAATTGCTGCGTCAGGTAAGGTAGAAATCATCAGCGAGCTTGAAATCGAGCTGGTTGAAGGTAGTCGTGAGGAGCTATTTGCTTTTGCAGATATATTAGTGAGCCAAAACAGCATTCGTTTAGGGCTCTATTCAAAAGCAGCAAGAGGCTACCGCCTTGCGGATGACACGCCGCTTCAACCAAGTAAATCAATCGGCTTTGTGAAACTTAATAAGCAAGCCACTCAAGAGCAAGCCCTTATTGAAGCTATGGGGTTTGGTATTCGCTTTGTGCAAAAACACGAGCAATGCTATTTCGATAAGCCAAGTTTAAAAACATTAAAACGTGTAACCGACGGCATTAGCTTAATTCGCCACAACTTTTGGTTGTTTGACGATATTGTTAGTAAAGAAAGTACCGAGCAACTCAGAACAGAACTCAAGTGGCTATTAAGTGAGTTAGCATGGGTTGAAAATGCAATTCAGTTAAAAACTTATACTTCTAAGCGCCATGCTTTTTATAAAAAAATAAATAGCGCCCCAGCGTTAACGCAAGTTATTAACGATTTAAAAGAGTTACAGCCGAGCATTGACGATATTTTTTCGCTTTTTCATAGTGCACGCTACAACCGT
The DNA here is from genome assembly GCF_005887175.1 of Pseudoalteromonas sp. S1612. Taxonomy (GTDB): domain Bacteria; phylum Pseudomonadota; class Gammaproteobacteria; order Enterobacterales; family Alteromonadaceae; genus Pseudoalteromonas; species Pseudoalteromonas undina. Next base: position 20,372 of record NZ_PNDH01000008.1, read on the forward strand.
TTATTGCTGAGCTTAACAACGTGGCTGATAAATAAGCAGTGGCGTAAAGATTGGAGCCAAGCAGAGCTTCAAAATGCAGAGCAACCTATTGTAGATATTGCTCATCGCTTATTTGATAAAGATTGGAAAAACTTACACCGTTTACTCCCTAAAGAGCAAAGCTTAGCAGGCAATGATTACTTAAACTTTCGCACTCAATTAGAAAATAGCTTACTCAGTGGTAATTGTTTAGGCGCACTGTTTAATAAAGATGAGCGATTAGAATTTAGGCTCCCTTGGCTGGATATTTCTCATGGGATGTATGAGTTAAGCACGCTTGATTATTTAAAACAGCTGTGTGGCGGGCAAGAAGATGCTCAACTGGCAAAAATACAACTATGGTTAGAGCAAAAATCTGACTTTTTAGTCAGTGCCATGGAGCAAAGTCGACATGCTTCATTTGATACAGAACCTTATTGGCTTTAATGACTAAGCACTTTTGTGGCCGGACTTTGCTGCAAAAGTGCATGATTTTTTCACTTTTGTGTTTTGCTACCAATGTGTGTTCACAGCCATCTTGGCAACTTTACGAAAGTAAACAAGGGGTAAGTGTTTATTTTCAGCGTTTAACTGACGATACCTTGAAAATGAAAGCTGAAACGGTGGTTAGCAATGTCACCGCAGAGGATTTAGTTGCTTTACTTAGTGATACCGATACAGCCCCTAGCTGGATAGAAAACATTACTAAGGTCACGTTACTCAAAAGTTTAAGCCCTTCAGAAAACTTAGTTTACAGTTATATTGATAGCCCGTGGCCTGTTAGCAATAGAGATGTGATTACTTATTCGTGCTATAAAAAAGTGAATGACTTGCAAACGCAGCTTAGTATTCACGCGCGCCCAGATTTTTTACCTAAAACTAAAGGGGTAATAAGAATAAGCACCTTAGATGCAATGTGGCTGTTAACTCAGCAGGCGAAAAATTTGCACATTAGTTATCAGGTATATGCGTTACCAGGCGGTAAGATACCCACGTGGTTAAATAATCGGATCGCCCTAAAAAGTACCCTTAAGACGCTAATAAATCTTGCTGAAATACTCACTACTAAGCAGTACATAGCAAAGCCAACCGTTATTCGCACCGGTAATTGCACACATACCGAACCGCCGCAGTTATAAGCAAAAAAGTGACCTAAGAGGTCACTTTTTAGTGGGTAAAAGCTAATTAGTATTTAGCGGATTCACCGTCTTTGGGTAAAGACTGATTTATAAACTCGCGTAAATCGTTATTAGAGCTTTCTAAATCTGCGTGGCGTAGATACATCATATGGCCACTGCGGTAGCCTTTAAAGCTTAATCTATCTTGCATTTTACCACTTGGATCTAATTGCCACATAGTATATTTGGCATCAAAGTAATTGGTTGCACCGTCAAAGTAGCCCGCCTGAACCATTACATTTAAATAAGGGTTTTGAGCCATGGCTAAGCGTAAATTTTCACCGGTATTATTTCCGCTTCTATCCCATGGGTGAACGTTACCAAATAAGTTATATTTGATATCGGTTTTGTAATTAAGCTCTTCACGAAGATAATAGTTAATTGCAGGAGTGAAAGAGTGCAGCCATGATGTAAGCTCTGCCCAGTAATCTGGTGACTCACCAGCATCGCGTTTATCTATGCCTAAATAGCGCGAATCCAGTCGACCAACCATTTGTCCGCGTTCACGCAATAACTCTTTCCAAAAAAACTGTGTTGGAATATCTAAATTGTTTTGACTAACAAATGTTTCAGATAAACCCGCATATTCAGCCATTTTTTTAATAATACGACGTTTTTCGTCAGGCGCAATAAAGCCGCCTTTTGCAAGCGCAGGAATAAGCTCATTAACGGTAAACTGTTCAACTTCCGGTAATAGCTCGTCTAAATCTTTTGCTTGTAAATCGGCGTTTAATGCTTTGTGGTACCATGCAGTAGCTGCAAAGTAAGGTAGGCGGTTAGCTGCTTTTACTGGTCCGTCGCGTTTAATACCGATATCGGTAGGAGATACGAGTACAACACCGTTAATGTACATCCACTGACTATTTTGCAGCTCATGCGCTAAACCCGATACACGAGTAGTACCATAGCTTTCGCCAATTAAAAACTTTGGAGAGCGCCAACGTTCATTTCGAGATACAAAAGTATTAAGCCATTCTGCGAGGTACTTTATATCGGCATTAACGCCAAAAAATAGCTCTTTTTGTTTATCTTTGGGTAAAAGGTTACCGTCTTTATCTTCTACAACACGTGAATAACCTGTATTTACAGGATTTACATAAACGATATCCGCTACATCTAAAACCGAATAAGGGTTATCTTTTACACCATAAGGTTGAATTGGGTAGCCTTCGTCGTCAATTTTTAAAACACGAGGGCCGGTGTAAGCTAAATGCATCCAAACTGATGCTGAACCAGGGCCACCATTAAATGAAATAAGTAATGGACGCTTTGTTCTATCATCTACTTTATCGCGGGTGTAGTAAGTGTATTGAAGGGTTGCAATGGCATCACCCTTGTTATCCCATACTGGCTGTGTGCCTGTTGCTACCGTATAAGAAAATCGTTCGTTATTTATTTTTGCTTTGTGCTGAGTAACTACTTTACTGTCGATATCAATACGGCGTTGATTATCGGCAAACGTTGCACTCGAAAATGTAAGTGCAATTGCGGCAATGGGTAAAAATAGACTTCGACTAAATTTCATAACTAACCCTTTTTGTTTTATGTACTGCAGTTATAGCGATATTTGAGTAAAAAACAAAAGTATTGAGACTAGCTGCCGATAATAATCGTTGAGTTTATATAATTAAGATTAATCTCAACATAGCAAACGGGCGAAATATACTTGATGTGTATGCCATACTGTAAGTTTAAGGCGATTAAAAAATTTAATTATTAATTAAGTTTTTTAGGTTATTGGTCGCTTTAATTGTTTTTAAATGGATGCTTGAGAGTGATTTATTTTTAGGTTTATTACCATAAAGGGTGAACGTAAATGAAAGGGAGTTTATGCAACGGGTTTTAATTGTTGAAGATAATATAAGGGTACAACAAGTACTCAAACATATTGCTGCTCATTATCTTGATGTGCGGGTTGATTTCGCTCAGTCACTTACTCAATGTAAAAAGTTACTAAATCAAACTAGTTATTCGCTCGCGTTAGTTGATTTATCTGTTGGTGGTCAAATCGATACTGATATAACTCGCTTTACACTGTCGCAAGGTATCCCTACGTTGGTGATGACAACGCAAACAGATGAACATACACGTTTAAAAATGCTGGAATTAGGTATTATCGATTACGTCATTAAAGATAATCGCGACTCTTATCTTTACGCCATAAAATTTGTAGCACAGTTATTGCGTAACCAGGGGCGCAAAGCGCTGGTTGTAGATAATTCCTTATTGAGCAGTAGCTTGGTTAAGCAAATGCTCGAAAAACAATTGTTTGACGTCATTACTGTTGATAATAGTGCGCAAGCTCTTCATATACTTGAGCATGATCAGGCTATCAACTTAGTGATCACTGACCATAACTTATCAGGTATGAATGGTTTTGAATTAATTAGAGCAATTCGTAATATTAAAAGCCGTGAGCAATTGGCCATTATTGGTTTAGCTGATGTATATAGTTATGGCGTTGCTGCACGATTTATTAAATCAGGTGCGAATGACTTTTTAACTAAACCCTTCACCCATGAAGAGTTTCACTTTCGAGTGGTGCAAACTATGGAGTCAATATGGCTAAGTGATGCTAAAAAACCGGCTTTGTCTTTCGATGCGACAGAGTAACTTTAATCTTAAATACATTATCAATGTGTATTTGGCGAGAGTGTAACGGTTAGTTAAAGACGATTATTTGCGTATTTATCGACTCGCACCAATTCTGTATTTTGCTTAAAAAAAGCGCACCTAAATGGTGCGCTTTTTTGTTTTTTATATTATTTAATTTAATAACCCTCTGTTTTTATTTGTAATTTAAAGGTGGCACAAAGGTTGGATTGCATAGAGCAAATACAATAACAAGCTAGTGTCCTAAGGGGGCCTTTGTGAAAATGATCAGTGCAATAATAAAGCCATTCAAACTAGATGATGTGCGTGAAGCACTCGCTGATTTAGGCATCGAAGGAATGACCGTGGTTGACGTTAAGGGGTTTGGACGTCAAAGAGGTCATACAGAGTTATACCGTGGTGCAGAGTACCAAGTTGACTTTATACCTAAAATTAAACTTGAAATTGCCACTCGTAGTGAAAATTGCCAACGCGTTGTAGAGACTATTACCAAAGTTGCTGGAACGGGAAAAATTGGTGACGGCAAAATTTTTGTTTACGACTTAGATCAAATTGTCCGTATTCGTACTGGCGAACTTGATGATGATGCAATTTAAGGGGGCAACATGGAAAATACAATTATAGAGCTGAAGTTTTCGCTCGATACGTTTTACTTTTTAATCTCTGGCATCTTAGTTATGTGGATGGCAGCTGGTTTTGCAATGTTAGAAGCAGGTTTAGTGCGCTCAAAAAATACCACAGAAATTCTAACTAAAAATATCGCACTTTATTCTATCGCTTGTACTATGTTTTTGTTGGTCGGTTACAACATTATGTATGTAGACAACGTTGAAGGCGGAATAATTCCTTCATTTGGTGGCCTAATAGGTAGTCAAGCGGCAGACGCCGATCATTCACTAGAGTCTGATTTTTTCTTCCAAGTAGTATTTGTTGCAACGGCTATGTCTATTGTATCTGGCGCCGTAGCGGAGCGTATGAAGTTATGGGCTTTCTTAGTGTTTACAGTAGTACTTACAGGATTAATTTACCCAATTGAAGGTTACTGGACATGGGGTGGCGGCTTCCTATCTGAATTAGGCTTTGTTGATTTTGCAGGTTCTGCCATTGTCCATGCAACCGGTGCAGCTGCAGCGCTTGCGGGTGTAATTCTACTGGGTGCACGTAAAGGTAAATATGGTAAAAATGGTGAAATTTACCCAATTCCAGGTTCAAACTTGCCACTTGCTACATTGGGTACATTTATTTTATGGATGGGTTGGTTTGGCTTTAACGGTGGATCACAGTTATTAATTTCAGATAAAGAAAATGCAACTGCAGTAGGTCAAATACTACTTAACACCAATGCTGCTGCAGCTATGGGTGCAATATCAGCCTTGTTCTTATGTAAGTTATTATGGGGTAAGGCAGATTTAACCATGGTACTTAATGGCGCACTTGCAGGCTTAGTGGTTATTACTGCAGATCCATTATCACCATCACCATTAATGGCGTGTTTATATGGCCTACTAGGTGGATCTTTGGTTGTACTAAGCATTGTGGCACTTGATAAAGTGAAAATTGACGACCCTGTAGGTGCCATCTCTGTGCATGGTGTATGTGGCATATTAGGTGTGGTATTAGTGCCGGTTACTAATGCCGAGGCTAACCTTGTGGCACAGTTAATTGGTTTACTATGTATCATTGGCTTTGTGTTTATCGCTTCATTCATTGTTTGGGCAGTCTTAAAACAAACCATGGGTATTCGTGTTACCGAAGAGGAAGAGCTAAACGGTATGGATCAACATGATTGTGGTATTGATGCTTACCCAGAATTTGTTTCAGTAAGAAGTAATTAAAAGTAAAAGTATTGTGTGTTCAATCAAAGCCCTACTCAGTTAGGGCTTTTTTGATTTCAGGAAGGGTTAATTTTTCAGGTGTTAGAGTAATGTGATAAGCTCCTCGCGTTAAATCAACCTTTGGAATGTATTACACTTAAATGGCTGAAAAAAAGAAAACACCGACCAGTAAATCCTCGACTAAGCGCGCTACTAAGTCATCTAAAACATCAGCGCGAAAAAGTGCTGCAAAAAAAACCGCAAGTTCGGCTAAACGGCCATTTTTAAAAACGTTGTTTTCTATTTTTTGGAAACTGAGTCTGGCGACTTTCATCGCTGTAGCACTTTACTTTATTTATCTTGATGCAAAAATCACCCGCCAATTTGAGGGCAATAAATGGCAACTTCCAGCCCAAGTGTATGCGCGTTCAATGACCTTTTTCCCAGGGCAGTTTTTATCTGAGCAAGAAGTTTTATGGGAGCTTAAACGTTTAAATTACACGGCAGTTAATCGCTTGAGCCGCACAGGGCAATATATTAAAGCAGCCAATAGTATTAAGATTTTTCGTCGTGATTTTGAATTTTATGATGGTTTAGAGAGCGCTCATGTAATTGAACTGCGCTTTTCTGGAGAAAAGGTTGCCAGTATTAAGGATAAATTTGGTCGTCGCTTAAACACTGCCAGATTAGAGCCTGTGCAAATAGCCCGTATAGGTAATGACTCAAAACAAGACCGTGAATTTGTGCCATTAGATAAATTTCCAGACATGCTTAAAAATGCTTTGTTAGTGGTCGAAGACCGCGATTTTTATGAGCATCACGGGGTATCGGTATTTTCTATTTTACGCGCTTTGTATACCAATATTCGCGCAGGAAGAACCGTACAAGGGGGCAGCACACTCACGCAACAGCTAGCTAAAAATATTTACCTTACTCGCGAACGTTCGTTAGTACGCAAAATCAATGAAGCCTTTATTGCGCTTATTCTTGATTATCGTTACTCAAAAGATCAGATTCTCGAGGCCTATTTAAACGAAGTCTACCTAGGTCAGTCTTATAACCAAGGTGTGCATGGTATGGGATTAGCGGCCGAGTTTTACTTTGCAAAACCCGTTGATGAACTCGAGTACGACCAAATTGCCCTGCTAGTGGCCATGGTTAAAGGCCCTTCTTATTACAATCCACGACGTTACAAAGAACGTGCTATGGAGCGTCGTGACTTAGTGCTGCGTTTAATGGTCGATAACAAACTTATTACTACCAAAGAGTATCGAGCCTCGTTAAAGCGCGCCATTGATATTGCGCCAATGAAAGCCAGCTTGCAAAAGTCTTACCCAGGTTACTTAGAGTTGGTTAATCGCGAACTGAAAAAACTGCTACCTGATCAAGAAGTATTAGATGCAGGGGTGCGCGTATTTACCTACTTCGACTTGCAAAAACAAACCGCAATGGAAGAATCGATTAAGGCCAGTTTACCTTATTTGGAAAGGCGTCCAAATACCAAAGAATTAGAAGCGGCGATGATCTCCGTTAATGTTGAAAAAGCGGGTGTATCAGCGTTAGTCTCTGGACGTGATGTGCGCTATTCAGGGTTTAACCGCGTACTTGATACCAAGCGCAATATTGGCTCATTAGTTAAACCGGCAGTGTATTTAAGTGCACTGCAGCTTCCTCATTATAATTTAGCGACGTTGCTTGATGATTCACCTGTTCAAGTCACTAATGAAGAGGGAAAAGTATGGCAGCCAGAAAACTTTGATCATCAATACCGAGGCGCCGTGCCTCTTTATAAAGCATTCAGCCACAGCATTAATATTCCGGCAGTTAACTTAGGGCTTGATGTTGGGGTTGATAAAGTTGCTAATACACTCAGAGGACTAGGTGCTAAAGGCCATATTAATGAATACCCGTCGCTGCTATTAGGGGCTATTGAAATGTCGAGTTTTGAAGTGGCCCAGCTTTATACCACTATTGCTGCTGATGGCGAATACAGGGAGCTGACGTCTATCTCGGCATTAACCGACTCTGTTGGTAAAGTACTTTATAAGCATAAAGTGAGTAACGAACAACGCTTTGATAAAGATGCCATGTACATGACCAAATACGCTATGAAGCGAGTAACTAAAGATGGCACCGCTAAACGCTTAAATTTACATTTTCCGTCGATTCAGCTCGCAGGTAAAACAGGTACCAGTAACGAATTACGCGACAGCTGGTTTGCTGGGTTTGATCAAAATACAGTGACGGTTGCATGGTTAGGTCGTGATGATAATAAAAGTACTGGCTTAACCGGCAGTGTCGGCGCGCTTGAAACCTATATTCGTTATTTAAAACCCTTAAACCCGCAAGCAATTGCCGATACCCGTCCACCTTCAATTCGGTGGGCATTTGTAAACGAGCAAACCGGGAAGCAAGCACCACCAGGGTGTGGCAAAGTGATTCAATTACCGCTTAGGGCCAGTGAGTTTAAACCAAGGCCCCAATGTATTCGCTAAGTAATAAAAACAAAAAAAGCCCGAAAGGGCTTTTTTTATGGGTAAGCGATCTTATGAGCTAAACGTTATAGTTTAGCAAAAGCGCGCTCTGCCGCTTCAATCGTTGCCTGAACTTCTTGCTCTGTATGCGCAGCACAAACAAAACCAGCTTCAAACGCCGAAGGCGCTAAATAAACACCTTCTTCAAGCATTAAGTGGAAGAACTTTTTAAAGCGTTCTAAATCACATTCAGTAGCTTGTTGGTAAGTAGTTACTTTTTCTGCATCAGTAAAGAAAAAGCCATACATGCCGCCAGCGTAGTTAGTCGTTAAGGCAATACCTACTTTTTTAGCTGCGGCTTCAAAGCCTTCACAAATCGCTTTACTAATGGCTTCTAGTTTTTCGTGAACGCCAGGTGCACTAAGTAACTCAAGTGATTTTAAACCTGCAGCCATCGCAATTGGATTTCCTGACAGTGTACCTGCTTGATAAACAGGGCCTACAGGGGCTATGTAATCCATAATCTCTGTTTTACCACCAAATGCGCCAACTGGCATGCCACCACCAATTACTTTACCTAAACAGGTTAGATCTGGCTTGATGTTGTAATAAGCTTGAGCGCCACCAAGGGCTACACGAAAACCTGTCATTACTTCGTCAAAAATAAGCACAGATTGGTACTGATCACAGACTTCACGCAGTCCTTCTAAAAAGCCAGGTACTGGTGGGATACAGTTCATGTTACCTGCAACTGGCTCAACAATAATACACGCGATTTCATCGGCGTATTTAGCAAAAATCGCTTTCACTTCTTCAATATTGTTAAACGAAACCGTAAGGGTGTGCTTAGCTAAATCTTCAGGAATGCCTGGAGAGTTAGGTACACCCATAGTTAATGCACCAGAGCCAGCTTTTACTAGCAGTGAATCTGCATGGCCGTGGTAACAACCTTCAAATTTTAAAATTTTGTCACGACCAGTAAAACCACGAGCTAAGCGAATTGCACTCATTGTTGCTTCAGTACCTGAGCTTACCATACGTACTTTTTCGATAGATGGGACTAGCTCTTTAACTTTTTCAGCCATTAAAATTTCAGCTTCGGTAGGTGCACCGTAGCTTAAACCATTTTCTACCGCATCATGCACTGCTTGTTTTATTTCAGGGTGATTGTGGCCCATAATCATTGGGCCCCAAGAGCCCACATAATCAATGTAACGGTTGCCATCAGCATCAAATGTAAACGCGCCCTGTGCTTTAGTAATAAACAGCGGAGTACCACCTACACCATTAAAAGCACGCACTGGTGAATTTACGCCACCAGGAATAGAGTCTTGAGCTCGTTTAAATAAGTCTTGGCTAATTGTCATGAAAAATCCTATTGTTTTATCACTTTAAAATTAAAAGCTTAGCTATCGCGTTTGCGGCTAAACCAAGGAACGTCTACTTCATACTGCTCGACTTTGTTTTCTACGCCGAGGGTTAAAGCAAACAGCGCCATACGAATAAGTACGCCATTTTGTACTTGGCGGAATATTGCTAGATTGTCGTTAGCATTTAAGTCGTTATCAAGTTCGTTTGCCTCTAAACGGCTATCGCGAGGAAGCGGGTGCATTAACACCGAGTTCGGTTTGCAATGGGAATTGTAAATAGATTGGCTAATTCTAAATCCACCACGGTATTTATTAGCTTCCTCTTGAGACGGAAAACGCTCTTCTTGGATACGTGTTTGATAAACAATATCGGCCGCTAAGTTACCTTCCATTTTATCAACCAGTTCAATTTTATGTCCTGCATTTTCAACGACAGATAAAATTGAGTCAGGCATTTGCAAGCCATTAGGGGCAACCATTGAAAAGCGAATGTTTTTGTAATGACATAGTAGCTTTGATAGCGAGTGAACGGTTCGGCCATATTTTAAATCGCCGACTAGCGCAATGTGCATACCATCAATATTTTGATCGAAGCGGTTAAGCTCTCGCTCAATAGTTAATAAATCAAGCAGCGCTTGAGTAGGGTGCTCATTGGGTCCATCGCCACCATTTATTACTGGTACGCTGCAACCTGTTGCAAATTCAGCTACCGAGCCTGAGTCTGGATGGCGCATTGCAACCGCATCAGCATAGGCTGAAATAACACGTGCGGTATCATATAGTGACTCGCCCTTAGCAAGCGCAGAGCTTTGCATACCGGTGGTTTCACGAACCAGTCCACCGAGTAAGTTAAACGCAGTGCCAAAACTAACACGAGTACGCGTACTAGGTTCAAAAAATAGATTCGCTAAAATAGCGCCTTCAAGCACATTGGTACGCTTTTGTTTTTTTGCGTATGGCTCCATTTTTTTTGCTACAGCAAATATGCGTTCAATACAGTCTCGATCGAGTTGATTAACAGAGAGTATATTTTCACCTTGGAAACTGAACATGGGGTTATTCCTAGTTATTCAAAAAGGCGCGATAATCCATAAAGGAGCACGCAATCGCGCGTATTATACAAACTTAGTTTGCGACTTGGCAGTGTAATTTATAATCCTGTATTTAAAAGCTTGGCTTAATAATGGCTAAAGCAACTATAACGAGTAACGCTAAAACAGGTAGCTCGTTGAAAATTCGGTAAAACCGATCGCTTTTTGTATTTCTATCGTGTTTAAAATCAGCTAATAATTTGAAACAGTAGCCATGATAAATATATAAAATGATTACCAGCACTAGTTTATAATGCAGCCACATACTGTAACGAAACCATTCGCGGCCGTATTCAACAATAGTTAATACGCCAAACACTGCGGTAAGCACAGCAAAGGGGGTAACAAAATAAAGCAGCCGACGTTCCATTACTTTTAGCATTGAGTTACACGATTTTTCTTCACTCATAGCGTGATAAACAAAAAGTCGAGGTAGGTAAAAAATACCGGCAAACCAAGCAATCATAAAAAATACGTGCAAGGTTTTGTAAATTAATAATGCGCTCATACTGTTCTCATTATTGTTAAAGTAAACTGTTACGTATGGTTAGAATATGATGGATTTGATCCCACCTTAGTAATCCCATAATTTGTTGATTATCTAATAAGTTATATACATAAAGTGCACCACTGCGTTTATCATTTAAAATTTCAAAGGCATCTGCAAGAGTGGCCTGACTGCTGATACCTTGTAAGCTAATGTACTTTATATTGACCGCCTGATCAGACATTAAACTTAAGTCATATTCAGCTAGGCGATAACCATTTTCCTCGTCAAACACAATTAACGGTGTTTGGCTGTCCATGGCATCTAGACTGTTTTTTATTTGCTCTTTATCGTCAGAGTAGAGCAGTTTAAAGTCTTCATCCATGTCATCCATCACCCCTACTTTTTGTAATGCCTCAGTGGCCGGAGATACATGGTAAGGTAATCCCTGAAAGTCTAATTGCTGTAAAAATATAGAGCGGTTACCAAACACCTGCAAAGCTGTAACGTAGGCGGTGGTAATGACGATCATCGCCGGTACAATAATTTCCGGTGAAGAGGTCAGCTCCATCACGGTAGTTAGTGCCGCTAAGGGAGAGTGCAATGTGGCAGCTAGTAAGCCTGCCATGCCGAGCACCCCATAAGTACCAGCTATGTCAGTTCCTGGGCTAATAAACTGGGCAAAAAATGCCATTAAAGTGCCGGTTAAAACGCCAAGTCCAATAACCGGACCAATTAACCCACCAGGAATACCTAAGCCAATAGCAAACAAGGTGGCTAATAACTTAGCAATTAAAATAGTGGTAAGTAGTTGCATGTTTTCAGGTGACTCTACAGCAATGGTTATCGCACTCATCCCTGAGCCCATAGCTTGTGGAACTGCATAGGCAATTAAGCTGGCAATACACCCTGCAATTATTAAACGAGGAAACATACTTAGTGGTTTAAAGGTTTTAATAATCAGCATTAAGTTTTGATTAAAAGCATAAGCCACCGCGCCCAGCCCCATGCCGCACAAAATTAAATAGGGGTAATGCCACCCACTTAAGGGGGCAATGCTTATTAGCGCAAGTTCTGAGCCTTCACCAAATACAAATTGAGTGGCTAATGCACCGGTAACGGCTGCGAGCATTATCGGCACAAAAATATGCACTTTGTATTCTCTGAGCACCACTTCCATTACAAAAATAACCGCAGCAAGCGGGGTATTGAACGACGCAGCAATTCCCGCGGCAACGCCACAACCACTGAGGGTACGCATAGCGTTGTGAGGTAAGTGTAATTTATTCGCTAATATGCTTGCCCCGGCAGCCCCCATATGAACTGATGGGCCTTCGCGGCCAACAGAAAAACCGCTGATCAGCGCCAGTGCACCACCAACAAACTGATTAACCGTGTTATACAGTGGCATTTGCCCGTAATGGCGCTTGATTCTGTGTATCACAAAAGGAATACCTAAGCGGTAATGTTTAAAGCCAGTGAAAGCCGCAAATGTAGCTATTAATAACGCTGCAACTAAAGGCATTAATACCCGTTCTAAAGTGGGTAGGGTGGTAAAATTGTCAGGGGTTTCTAGAAATAAACTTTGAAAAAATAAAATGGTTAAGCGGAACAGTATAATAAAAAATGCAGCAATTAATCCGGCACTTACGCCTAATAAGCATAATTGTACGGATGTTTTTGGTTTTGCTAATCGACGTCTCAGTCGCTCAAGCCACATGCTTTATTTCCCCGTAGCATTTTTAGGCGTCAAGTTTATCAAAATAGTCTAGGGAAGTCCTTGAGATTTTTAACAACAGATTAATTTAAATTTAATTTATACTGCACCTATTCACAGAGTGAGCTAAACAAGCCATGTTAGCATTGGAGCGTAGAAGCAGGATTAACTATACTTGATTAAAACACTCAGGTATTAGATAATCTCGCGCATTAGTATTAAGGTATTGAGGGTTATAAGATGTCTGAAGAATTACCCATTAAGTTTAGCGACGCAGCCGCTGTGCGTGTTAAACAGTTAATCGACGAAGAAGAAAACCCAGATCTAAAACTGCGTGTTTATGTCACAGGCGGTGGGTGTTCAGGTTTTCAATACGGTTTTACTTTTGATGAAAAAGCGAATCCTGGCGATTTAGAAATTGTTAAAAATGGGGTTACCTTAGTCATTGACCCTATGAGTATCCAATATTTAGTTGATGGCGAAGTTGACTACACCGAAGGATTAGAGGGGGCACGTTTTTTTGTCTCAAATCCTAATGCGACCACTACATGTGGTTGTGGCGCTAGTTTTAGCGTATAAAAATATCGTTATCCAAAAAAACCGCTTAATCAGCGGTTTTTTTATGTGTTTAAAAAATCATAACTCAGTTGGGCTGTACTCTGTTATTTGCATCATTAACACAAAAAAGCCAAGCACAAACGCAGAGAAGACTAAAATATAGATAAAGCCTTTTTTACCCTGCTTTAATGGAATAGCATAATGGCGTAAAAAAAAGTACCAACCTAAGCACAAAATAATAGGTAGTAAAAAGAGTAGTCTAAACATGATTTGATCTCTATAAGCTAGGGTCAATAGACCTTAATAATAAACAGCTTATATTTAAATGAAACAAAAAAGTTATAAAATATTTAACCTTATTCAGACTTAGTAAATATTTGTTGTTAAACTTTAATCGTAGAATTACCAATTAATCATTCAGATCAACGGTGAATGGTATATAATGTATCCAAGAATGAAACGGGCAAGGTTTCATTTTTCACAATAATAAAGAGTTAGTACATATTTGAGGGTTTTTGTTGATTGAATTGTAAGCGTTTACACTGCGCCTTAGTTAGTGGCAGTGAGTTTTCAGTGTTGATCACAATGAGCTCTTGGCAATATGTACAGTTAAACAACGAGTAGGAGTTGTATATGATGGGTAAAACCGTATCTTCAGAAGAAAATGCAAAGTTAACAAAGTGGCTTAAAACTAAGCGCCATGAAAAAGGCTACACAATGCGCAGCCTAGCGCAAATTTTGGGTACGCCACATTCTTTTATTGGCAAAATTGAAAATCAAGAGCGTCGCTTAGATGTGATTGAGTTTGTTCGCTACTGTAATGCATTAGAAGTCGACCCGTATGAAGCATTAAGCTTAATTAAAGCTGACTAACGCTGTTAGGCTGTAATCGTAAAGTTAAATCTAACGTCTACAGCCAATACTAATGCAGGGATGCATTAGGTGTTACCTACTATGATAATTTTGCTCTAATGCATATAGTTTGTGCCTAATTAGATATAAAAATATTAATGAAGGTAAAACCATAAGTGCTGTTAAAACAAAAAATAATGACCAATTCCCCATTAGCCAATCATCGATAACTACGCCACTATAACTCGATAATAACGTACGTCCTAAATTACCCAATGATGCTAATAGCGCATAATGGGTGGCGCTAAATGCTCTGTCACACAGCATAGATATAAAAGCAACCATCGCCACTAAAGACCAAGCTTGGGTAAAACCATCAACAACAATCGCCATTGCATATAAGTGTTCTTGTGGCCCTGCTAAGGCAATCCAAGAAAACATTAAGTTAGATGCAGCCATGGCTACGCCACTAATAAATAAGCCTTTTACTATGCCATATTTGTGGTTAAAAATACTGCCCAAAAAGGCAAATACAATGGTGATTAAACCCGTGCCCAGCTTGGAGTAATTTGCTATTTGGGTATTACTAAAGCCCACTTCCTTATAAAATACAATCGACATTCGTGCTAAAAATGCTTCACCAATTTTAAATAAGAAAATAAATGCCAGCAGTGCTAAAGCGGTTTTAACCCCATTTTTAGCAAAAAAGGTTTTAAATGGGTCAACCACGGTAACGCCTAACCATGCGAGCGTTTTTGTCAGTGGAGTTTGTTTAGTTGTTGCGAGCTTTTCAAGGTAAACACGTTCTAGCTCGGCATGAACGGCTTCGCGATTTGATTGCGGCTCTTTAGCCCAAAACACACAGCTAATTAATAACAGCATAATCGCAGATAAAAAATAATAGACCTGTGGCCAGTCTATGTTTGGCATATCTGCCATGTAAAAGGGCACAGCCCCTAATAAAGCATAACCTGTCCACCAACCTGATGTAGCCATTGCGGCGGCTGCGGTGGCTTTGTGAGATTCATTTTCACTAAGAGTGTCTATTCGAAAAGCATCTATAGCAATATCTTGCGTTGCAGAGGCTATGGCGATCAGCAAGCAAAGTGCGGCGGCAATCGCTAGGTTTGCTTTTAGATCAAGCCCTGCAAGTAGTAACGTGCCAAGTAAAATAAAGCTTTGGCAAAACAGGATCCAACTACGACGCTGACCAAGCCAGTTGTACAAAAAGGGCAGTTTAGTGCGATCTATTAAAGGCGACCATAAAAAATTGATACTATAGGCACCAAACACAATGCCAAATAAGCCTATCATGCTGCGACTCAAACCTTCATCTTTAAGCCAAGCCGACATTACCGAGCCAATTAACACCCACGGAAAACCACTGCTCATTCCAAATATAAAAACATTAATTAAACGTTTATCTTTAAAATAAGAAAAGTATTCGCGAACAGAAAGTGTGCTATTCATAGGGGCTCATTGGCTCATAGAAAGAGCAGCCAAAGCTGCTCTGATAAAAAGTTATAAAGGAACTTGTTCAAGCACCTTGATATTTAATATAACAACCGGTTTTTCAGGGACAAAGTTGTAGCCAATTTTGTCATTAAAACCCGTTTTTACAGCCATGATTTTATCGAGCGTCTCATAACCTTCCATAACACTGCCAAACACGGCAAATCCCCAATCTCGCCCTGGATTTAAATGGTCATTGTCATCCATGTTAAAAAAGAACTGACGCGTTCCTGAGTGTGGTTCTCGATCTTGATAGGCCATAGCAATGCTATACATATCGTTAGTTAAGCCGTTACCGCTTTCATTAAAAATAGGGTCGTTTTCATGCAGGCCATCGTAATCTTTATCATAACCACCGCCTTGAATTACAAAATCACGATCATTTTCTACATCGCGTTCTACACGATGAAACACACTGCCTTGATAGCTTTTATCAGACACGTAAGTCAAAAAGTTATTGACCGTAATAGGGGCTCTTGAGCGGTCTAGCTCAACCACAATACTGCCCAACGATGTCACAATTTCTACTCGAGGGAAAATATTATCTTTTTGCACAAAGCGGCCTTCTTGTGCCGCTAAACTATTTACGCTAAAAAATAAGCTTACGCAGATTAAAAAAAGTTGCTTCATTATTAACCTTCTAAAAATGCAATTAATTCAGGGTCAGATACAATGCGGGTAATTAACTGCTCAGTCAACTTATTGAGCTGACCTTCAATTTTTGCCCTATCATGACCAAGTGGTCCAGATAAATTAGCATTACCGCTATAACGCTTACTGAAATTACTGGTAGGGCGAATCACTCGTACTTCAAATTCAATCTTGGCATCACTGGTATGGCTCATTAGCTTTTCTGTAACCACAGCTTGCAGTGCGTGAATATCTAACTCAAAGCGCAATTGCGCTAAATTAGAAATGCTAGCGCCATTGCGACTAAGCGCACTGTCTAGCGCACTTTTAACTGACTCAGTAATACCCGTGCTGGCAATGGTTTTTGTTTTGCTTGATTCAATAAGCTTTAAGGTTGCACTGTCACCACGTAAATCAATCACGCTGGTGTTTAAGCTGTTATTGATTGAGCTTATTTGTCCACTTTTATAGACGGGATTGAGAATAAGCTGATTAGGCTGATTGGCACATCCCGAAAAAACCACTAAAGTACAACAGCTCAATAATATCTTTATGAGTTTCATTTATAACGTCCCACTATTTTTAGTTGCGCTGAGTACCACAAACTTTTTATTAGAGCCTAATAAAGTACAGTTACCAAACATACGGTTTAGTTTGTCATGATAATCTAAATGACGATTGCCAATAATACGCAGCTCGCCACCTTCTTTTAATGTGTCTTTTGCTTGTTTAAACATTTGCCACGCGATGTGGTCGGTAACCGCTTGTGCTTGGTGAAATGGCGGATTACACAATACAATATCGGCACTTTCACGTTCAAAGTCAGTTAAACAATCATTCTCTATAAAAGTACATTGTTCAAACTTGTCTTCCATGTTTAATTCAATGTTGAGTCGAGCTGATTCAACCGCCATATACGACTCATCAACAAAGCTAATATGCGCATTAGGACAGCGCGCTAATGTCATTAAACCAACCACGCCATTACCACAGCCTAAATCAATAATATTTTTTGCTTTATTTGTTTGCGGCAAGTAATTGAAAAAGAAACGTGCGCCAATATCAAGTGAATCACGTGAAAACACATTGGCATGATTACTTATTGTAAAATCAGTGCCTTCAAGTGGCCAGCTGACTGGGAAATCTGCGCCTTTATAACCGCCAGCTGCTTGGCTAATAATTAAACGTGATTTTTTTACTGCAAGACTTGTTTTCGTCTCACCAATAAAGTTTTCAAATGCTTTAATAGTAGAGTTATGTACGTCTTTAGTTTTTGCAGCACCAATAACTGGCGTATTTGGTGCGAGCACTTCGCTTAGTTCAGATAACTGATATTGTAAAAAAGCCAACGTGCGTGGTACTTTTACCAACACAAGGTCTACTTGCTCAGGTAGAGCCGACAAACTATCAAGCTGGCTAAACGCAGTCGTCGCGATTTTGTTTTCCGCTAAGTTATAAGCAGCCGCCTGATGGCTAATATATGAGTCGTTTACTGAACAAACTGTTAATTGTTGCTTGCTAAAGTAACAGCTAAGTGCACCAAAGCTGTCGTTTAAGATCAGTAACGAGCGACAATCAGGATAGTGTTCATTAACATAGTCAATGAGGTATTCGTCTGCTGAATCCCACGCTTGTAAGCTGCGGTTTTTTTGATCCAAAGGAAAGCGTTCAAGAGTAAAAGTGTTATCGCCGAGCGTAGCTTGCGTAGTCATAATAGTTTAATGATCGGTAATCAAATGATAGGTAAATTCTAACATGCAACCGCCAAACGCCAACCCCCAACTGTTACCAAATGGCTTTTCTTATCAAAGTAAGGTACTTAGCGCACAAAAAAGCCTCGATTTATTTTATTATTTGCAGCAAAATCTAAATTGGCAACAGCCAAACATTACAGTGTTTGGTAAAACGGGGCCAATACCTAGGCTACAATGTTTTATCAGCGAAGAAAATCTTGAGTACGGTTATTCTGGGCATAAACTCGACTTAGAGCCTTGGCCAGACGTATTACTTGCTATGCGAACACGTTTAGAAAATCACCTAAAACAACCATTTAACTCAATTTTGGTTAATTATTATCGGGATGGCCACGATTGTATGGGTTGGCATAGTGATGACGAGGCTGAGCTAGGGTCTGAGCCTACCATAGCCTGTGTATCCCTTGGCGCAGAACGGTTATTTAAACTTAAACACAAAGTAAGCAACAGCATTACTAACATCAAATTACAAAGTGGTAGTTGTTTAATAATGAGCGGGCAGAGTCAACAAAATTATCAACATGCGTTGCCTAAACAAACAACACTTAAACACCCGCGGATCAGTTTAACGTTTCGCTATATTAATAATGGTTTCAGTTAAATAGCATTAGCCATGGTGTAGCCGCAGTTGTTATAGTAACCATATAACTGAATTTTGAGGATGGTTTTTATGTCAATGCAACAACAAATACGTGACAAGCTAGCAAATGCTATTGCGTGTAAGCATTTAAATGTTATTAACGAAAGCCATATGCACAGTGCGGGGACTGAATCTCACTTTAAAGTGATTGTAGTCAGTGAAGAATTCGCTGGTAAGCGATTATTGCAGCGTCATCGTGAAATTAATGAAATTTTAAAAGATGAGCTGGCAAATCATATTCATGCGCTTGCTATGCACACTTATACTCCTGAGGAATTTACAGAGCACGACGGCGAAGCCCCGCAGTCACCTAATTGCATGGGCGGCTCAAAAGTTGGATAACAGGTAGCTAGAAGGTGGTTTGAGCAGTGCGTAACTGATCAGATCAGTTTTTTTTGTTTTAGCCTTTAAACTAGCGCTAATTTTTATTGTAAAAGATATAGGATGATCAATGGTCATTAAGCCTAAAATTCGCGGATTTATCTGCACCAATGCACACCCAGTTGGCTGTGCAGAGCATGTTCAAGAACAAATTAATTACGTAAAGCAACAAGGGGCATTAAAAAATGCGCCTAAAAATGTATTAGTTATTGGTGCGTCTACAGGTTATGGCCTTGCATCTCGTATTACCGCTGCATTTGGTGGTGGCGCTAAAACATTAGGTGTGTTCTTTGAAAAAGAAGGCACTGAACGTAAAACAGGCTCTGCGGGGTGGTATAACACGGCGGCATTTCAAGCAGCCGCTGAAGCTGAAGGCTTATGGTCTAAAAATATTAATGGTGATGCGTTTTCTAACGAAATCAAACAAAAAACAATCGACACCATTAAAGCTGAATTAGGTAAAGTTGACTGTATTATTTACAGCTTAGCATCACCTCGTCGTACTGATCCAAATACAGGGGAAGTGTTTTCTTCAACACTTAAGCCAATTGGTAATGCGGTAACGACTAAAAACTTAAATACGTCAAAGCGTGAAATTGATGAAGTAACTGTTGAAGCAGCAAACCAAGACGATATCGACAACACCATTAAAGTAATGGGTGGCGAAGACTGGGAAATGTGGATTGACGCCCTTAAAGACGCTGATGTACTAGCAGATAACTTTAAAACAACGGCTTACACATACATTGGTAAAGAACTAACTTGGCCAATATATGGGCATGCAACCATAGGTAAGGCAAAAGAAGATCTAGACCGTGCCACTGCAGCTATTAAAGCCGCTACCCAAGATTTAAATGGCGAAGCTTACGTTTCTTCACTTAATGCGGTTGTTACCCAAGCAAGCTCGGCAATCCCAATAATGCCGCTTTACATTTCGGCACTATTTAAAGTGATGAAGGCTGATGGCACTTACGAGGGCACAATTGAGCAAATTCATGCGTTATTTAATGAAAACCTATACGGTGATTCACCACGTTTTGATGAGGGCGGACATTTATTCCAAAACTACAAAGAGCTGGAAGATGACGTTCAAGCACGTGTTCAAACTATTTGGGATAGTGTAGACACAAGTTCAATTGATGAGTTAACGGATTACGTGGGCTACCATAATGAGTTTTTACGCCTATTTGGTTTTGGCATTGATACGGTTGATTACGAGCAAGATGTTAATCCTGTTGCGCCAATTGCAAATATGATTGATTAATCTGTCGCTAGTAATGCAATTTTGAAAAAGTCGCCTAGTGCGACTTTTTTGTTTTTTAGCCTTGATTTGAAAAAAATTTTGCTATTTGTTGGTTTATTTACCACTTTGGTCTAGCTTGTATTTTATTAATTATGAATTACAAAACTAAATAAACGTTTCTCTCGTATAATTTTCATAAATACACTCGCATAGTCAGTCACAATAATGTTAAAATCAAAGCAATATGTGAGGAGTTTTACTGCGCTGCTTGTTTGGTATCTATAGCGAGTCATTTTATAGCTTGCAATAATACAAATAGCGGCGTGGTTGGTACGATTTTTCAGTTTCTTTCCGTTAATGTAGTGCAAGTGCGTATGATCAATATAAAAAAAGGTCTGGATTTACCCTTAGAGGGCGCACCTCAGCAAGTTATTCATGATGGTTCTGCCGTCAAACGTGTAGCTGTGCTAGGTGAAGAGTTTATCGGTATGCGTCCAACCATGCATGTTCGTGTGGATGACCAAGTCAAAAAAGGCCAGGTACTTTTTGAAGATAAAAAGAACCCAGGCGTATTATTTACTGCACCAGCTTCTGGTACAGTAAAAGAAATTAATCGCGGTGCTAAACGTGTTCTGCAATCTGTTGTTATTGAAGTAAACGGCAGTGAGCAAATCACCTTTGGTTCTTTCTCGGAAACTGAGCTTAACAGCTTAGACCGTGAAAAAGCTAAAGAAGTACTAGTTCAATCGGGTCAATGGACAGCACTTCGTGCTCGCCCATTTAGTAAAATAGCGGCGTTGGATGCAAATCCTAGCTCTATTTTTGTGACAGCTATCGATACCAACCCACTTGCTGCAGATCCTGCAGTAGTTATTGCTGAAAATGCGAAAGCGTTTGAAGCCGGTTTGGCTGTTGTGTCACGTTTAACCGATGGCAAAGTATTTGTTTGTAAGCAAGCAGGCAGTCAAGTTCCTAGTTCACCTATTGCTCAAGTAGAAGTACATGAGTTTGGTGGCGTGCACCCAGCTGGCCTTGTTGGCACTCATATCCATCACCTTGACCCAGTATCTGCTAGTAAGCAAGTTTGGCACATCGGTTACCAAGACGTTATTGCGTATGGTCACCTTTTCCTTACTGGTGAAATTTACATAGACCGTGTGATTTCGCTTGCAGGTCCGCGTGTTAAGAATCCTCGTTTAGTGAAAACACAATTAGGTGCTTCATTAGATGACTTAGTAGCAGGTGAATTAGAAGACGGTGATAACCGTGTTATTTCTGGTTCTGTACTTGCAGGTGCTACGTCGTCTGGTGTTCATGCATTCTTAGGTCGTTACCACGTTCAAGTATCTGTATTACTTGAAGGTCGCGAAAAAGAATTATTTGGCTGGATTGCACCAGGTAGTGATAAATTCTCTGTAACGCGTACATTCTTGTCTCACCTTACACCGAGTCGTTTATTTAAAATGACAACGTCTACAGGCGGTTCAAAACGTGCCATGGTTCCACTTGGAAGCTATGAGCGTGTTATGCCACTTGATATTTTGCCAACGCTTTTATTACGTGACTTATTGTCTCGTGATTTAGACAGTGCAATTTCATTAGGTGCGCTTGAATTAGATGAAGAAGATTTAGCGTTATGCACCTTCGTTTGTCCTGGCAAATACGAGTACGGCGCAGCCCTACGCGATTGCTTAACTACGATCGAGAAGGAAGGCTAAAATGGGCTTAAAAACTTTCTTAGAAGATATCGAACCACATTTTGAACCAGGTGGTAAGCATGAGAAATGGTACGCGCTGTATGAAGCTGCTGCGACTATTTTTTACACGCCAGGTTATGTAAATAAAGGTTCAACTCACGTTCGTGATAACATCGACCTAAAACGCATGATGATTTTAGTGTGGATGGCGACGTTCCCTGCCATGTTCTTTGGTATGTTCAATATTGGCCATCAAGCTGCAATTGCACTTGGTAATGGCTTTGAGCTAGCGAATATTTGGCAAGTAGGTTTATTCCAGTTACTTGGCGGTGAATTAACCGTTGATGCAGGCTGGGGGGCGAAAATGTTCTACGGAGCCTGTTTCTTCCTACCTATTTATGCAACTACCTTTATTGTTGGTGGTTTCTGGGAAGTGTTATTTGCTTCTGTGCGTAAGCATGAAGTTAATGAAGGTTTCTTCGTAACTTCTGTATTGTTCGCATTAATTCTGCCTGCAACGATTCCTTTATGGCAAGTTGCGCTAGGTATTACTTTTGGTGTAGTTATCGCAAAAGAAATATTTGGTGGTACAGGCCGTAACTTCTTAAACCCTGCGCTTGCTGGTCGTGCGTTTTTATTCTTCGCATACCCTGCACAAATTTCAGGTGACACAGTATGGACTGCCGTAGATTCATTCTCTGGCGCGACGATGCTTGGTCAAGCGTTTGCTGGTACGTTAAATTACGCGACTGATATTGAGCTTTGGTGGAATGCGTTTTACGGATTCATTCAAGGTTCTATGGGCGAAACGTCTACACTAGCTGTACTTATTGGTGGTTTATTCCTAATTTACGTGCGCATAGCGTCTTGGCGTATCGTGCTAGGTGTATTCCTAGGTATGGTAGTAACCTCATCAATACTGAACACCATTGGTTCTGAAACCAATGCGATGTTTGCTATGCCTTGGTACTGGCACATGGTATTGGGTGGTTTTGCATTCGGTATGTTCTTTATGGCAACTGACCCTGTATCTGCTGCATTTACTGATAAAGGTAAATTAGCATACGGTGCGCTTATTGGCTTTATGGTTATCATGATCCGTGTTGTTAACCCTGCATACCCAGAGGGCATCATGCTAGCAATCTTATTTGCTAACTTGTTTGCACCTTTATTCGATCACTTTGTAGTGCAAGCTAATATCAAGCGGAGGTTGGCACGTAATGTCTAGTAATAACGAATCAATTGGCAAAACGCTAGCTGTTGTTGTCTCATTATGTTTAGTGTGTGCAGTTATTGTATCGCTAACATCTGTACAACTACGCCCTCTGCAAAAAGCAAATAAAGCAAAAGATATTCAAAGCAATATCTTAGCTGCTGCTGGTATTGGCAAAGTTGATAACGTTGCCGAAACGTTTGATGCTAAAATCGAAACTCGCTTTGTTGATATGCAAAGTGGTGAGTTTGCTGAGCCGGTAGAAGATTTTGACTTTGAAAAAAGCAAATACGATGCTGATTTAAGTAAATCTTTAAAAGAGAATGGTATTAAGGACATCGCAGGTATTCAACGTATTACCAAGCGTGCGCCTGTTTATATCTCTAAAAAAGACGATGGCTCTACTGATGCAATCATCCTTCCTATTCAGGGTTATGGTTTATGGGGTTTAATGTACGGTTTTATCTCGCTTGAAAGCGATGGCGAAACTATTAAAGACATCATTTTCTACAAACATAACGAAACACCTGGTCTAGGTGGTGAAATTCAAAACCCACAGTGGACTGCAACGTGGGAAGGTAAAGAGTTACCAATCCAAATCGTTAAAGGGACTGCAGCCGGTGATGAGCATAAGATCGATGGTCTTTCAGGTGCTACATTAACGTCTAATGGTGTTGACCATGCAGTTGATTTTTGGACTGGCGAAAATGGCTTTGGCCCTTTCCTTGCGAAAGTACGTAAAGGAGCATTGAACTAATGGCTGATACTAAAGAAATGAAGGCGGTCCTATTTGGTCCAGTTTTCGCTAACAACCCAATCGCATTACAAGTACTTGGTATTTGTTCTGCGCTAGCGGTAACGTCTAGCTTAAAAAATGCATTAATCATGTCAATTGCATTGACCTTGGTAACTGCATTCTCTAGCCTTTTTATCTCGACTATTCGTAACCATATCCCTTCATCAGTACGTATCATCGTACAGATGACGATTATTGCATCATTAGTAATCGTGGTTGACCAAGTACTACAAGCTTTCTCTTACGCTACGGCAAAAGAGTTATCAGTATTCGTTGGTCTAATCATTACTAACTGTATCGTAATGGGTCGTGCTGAAGCTTATGCAATGAAGTCACCGCCATTAATGTCTTTCCTTGATGGTATTGGTAATGGCTTAGGTTACTCTGTAGTGTTACTTACTGTTGGCTTTATTCGTGAGTTATTCGGTAAAGGTTCACTATTCGGTGTTGATATTATTCCATTAGTACAAAATGGTGGTTGGTACCAACCTATGGGTCTATTGATCTTACCACCGAGTGCATTCTTCATCATTGGTTTATTCATTTGGGTACTTCGTACTTATAAGAAAGACCAAGTAGAAGCTAAAGCGTAAGGGGCGATAAGTGGAACATTATATTAGTTTATTTGTAAAAGCCGTTTTTATTGAAAACTTAGCGTTAGCATTCTTCCTAGGTATGTGTACTTTCTTAGCCGTGTCTAAAAAAGTAACTACATCAATTGGCCTAGGTGTAGCGGTTATTGTTGTATTAGGTATTTCAGTACCGGTTAACAACTTGGTTTACCATGCGGTATTAGCACCAGGTGCATTAGAGTGGCTTGGTTACCCAGAAGCAGATCTTAGCTTTTTACGTTTCTTAACTTTCATTGGTGTTATTGCAGCACTAGTGCAAATTCTTGAAATGGCATTAGATAAGTTCTTCCCACCGCTTTACAACGCATTAGGTATTTTCCTACCACTAATCACAGTTAACTGTGCAATTTTTGGTGCGGTATCTTTCATGGTAGAGCGTAACTATAATTTCGGCGAGTCTGTTGTTTATGGTATTGGCGCTGGTGTGGGTTGGGCGCTTGCAATTACATTACTTGCAGGTATCCGTGAGAAAATGAAGTATTCAGACGTACCAGATGGTTTACGTGGTTTAGGTATTACCTTCATCACTGTTGGCTTGATGGGTCTTGGCTTTATGTCATTCTCTGGTATTTCACTGTAATAATAGCGAGGTCAATCATGGATATTTTCTTAGGCGTTGGTGTTTTTATCGCTATCGTTGTAATACTAGTTTTAATCATCATTGGTGCTAAATCTAAGCTAGTTGCAAGCGGTGATATCATCATCGGCATTAATGGCGATGCAGACAAAGCCATTAAAACATCAGCAGGTAGTAAGCTATTAGGTGCACTATCTGAGTCAGGTATTTTCGTATCTTCTGCATGTGGTGGCGGTGGCTCTTGTGGCCAGTGTCGCGTACACATTAAAGAAGGCGGCGGTGATATTCTGCCAACTGAACTTGACCACATCTCTAAAGGTGAAGCACGTGAAGGTTGTCGCCTAGCGTGTCAGGTTAATGTTAAAAACGACATGGAAATTGAACTTGAAGAGTCAATTTTCGGTGTTAAAAAATGGGATTGTGAAGTTATCTCTAACGATAACAAAGCGACGTTCATTAAAGAACTTAAGCTACAAATTCCTGATGGCGAGTCAGTGCCGTTCCGTGCGGGTGGTTACATCCAGATCGAAGCGCCAGCTCACCATGTTAAATATGCAGATTTCGATATTCCTGAAGAGTATCGTGGCGATTGGAACCATTTTGGTTTCTTCGATCTGGAGTCAAAAGTAGACGAAGAAACAATTCGTGCTTACTCAATGGCTAACTATCCAGAAGAAGAAGGCATCATCATGCTTAACGTGCGTATCGCTACGCCGCCGCCAAGAAACCTAAGCCTACCATGTGGTAAAATGTCTTCGTACATTTGGTCACTTAAAGAAGGCGATAAAGTAACTATTTCTGGTCCATTTGGTGAGTTCTTCGCTAAAGACACAGACGCTGAAATGGTATTCGTAGGTGGTGGTGCAGGTATGGCACCAATGCGTTCACATATCTTTGACCAACTTAAGCGTTTAAACTCTAAACGTAAAATTAGTTTCTGGTATGGTGCGCGTTCTAAACGTGAAATGTTCTATGTTGAAGATTTTGACGGCCTAGCTGAGCAAAACGAAAACTTCGTTTGGCACACAGCGCTTTCAGATCCGCAACCAGAAGATAACTGGGAAGGCTACACAGGCTTTATCCATAACGTGTTATTTGAGAACTATCTTAAAGATCACGAAGCGCCTGAAGATTGTGAGTTCTACATGTGTGGTCCTCCAATGATGAATGCGGCTGTTATCACTATGCTTAAAGACTTAGGTGTTGAAGAAGAAAACATCTTACTAGATGATTTCGGTGGCTAATACCCAAACTGATTAAATTTAGTTAAAATACCAGCCTCGTCGCATTTTATGTGACGAGGTTTTTTTATATTAATTTTTAACCTATTAAGTAGGGTTGTTATGAACAAAGTAAATACTCCCCAGGGCACAATCGCCTTATTTATAATCACGCTGACTTTACTATTATCTGGATGTGGAAAATCAGTCCCAGAGGAAACCTACTTAGAAGGTAAAACGATGGGTACAACTTACCATATTAAGTTTTACGCTGAGCAAGTTGACCCTCAAGCAGTACAAGCAGAAATCGATGCGGTTTTAGTTGATATCAACCAGTCTATGTCGACCTATATCGAAGAGTCAGAAATAAACACCTTTAACCGTTTAGATGCCAACGAAGTAATGCCAATCAGTGATGACTTCAGGGCAGTTATTAGTGAATCTATGCGTATAGGTAATTCAACTAAGACCCTAGATGTGACTATGGGGCCGTTGATAGATTTATGGGGGTTTGGCCCAGATAAAAAACCAACAAAGCGCCCAACGAATGAAGCTCTGGCAAATATGATCAATAACATTGGTATAGATAAGCTGGTCCTTAACGAGCAAGGCTTAGCAAAAACGATGGCTGATTTAGAGTTGTCGTTTTCAGCTACAGCAAAAGGATATGGTATTGATAAAGTGGCTGAGCTATTACAAAGCAAAGGCATTACAGATTACATGGTTGAGATTGGCGGGGAGTTACGTATTGCTGGTACAAAACCAGACAATCAAGCATGGCGAATAGCAATTGAACAACCTGATGCAAACCCAGGTGAGCGAAAAGTACACCGTGTACTTGCACCAGGCAATAACGGTATTGCCACCTCAGGTGATTATCGAATCTTTTATACAATGGATGGCGAAACCTATACTCACCTTATTGATCCTATGACAGGGATGCCAATTAAGCATGACTTAGTTTCTGTTACAGTTTTACACCCTAGCGCTATGACGGCCGACGGTTTAGCGACTGCTTTAACGGTTATGGGAATGGAAAAAGCACAACGTTATGCGCAGCAGCATGATTTACCAGTGTATTTAATTGCTAAATCGCCTGATGGTTTAGTCACTTATTCAAGTCCTGCGTTTAAGCCTTATTTATAGTCTTTAGGTTTATATCCTTAGCATGAGGGTATATAATATACGGAGCTCAAATACGCTATTTGAGCTCATTTTATTGCTGAACAATAGGGGCTAAGCAATGTCACTTTTTTTTCTAACCTTTGGCTTACTTATTTTAATTGTCGCTGCGATGGCGATAGGCATGATAGTTCAAAGAAAATCGATGGCGAGTAGCTGCGGAGGCTTAGGCTCTGTAGGTATTGATAAAGCATGTGATTGCGATGATCCATGCGATAAACGCAAAAAGCGTCTAGCCAAAGAGCAAGTATGGAAAGAAAACCAAATTCTTTAAATAGATTTATTTCTGTTTAAACAAAAAACCTCTCGTAGCTCACTACGGGAGGTTTTTTATTTATATCGCCATAAATAAATCACCAGCTGATAAAATAATCGTGTTTTTATCTTGAACAGAAAACTCTCTTTGTTATACTCATGCCCGAACTTTCAGTAAGTTTTGAAAGTTCTATTGATGCGGATCAAATCTAGCTTAGCAAAATAGTGCTAATGCGTTGAGACTGTATTTCATGTCACTGTATAAGGCTTTACGGCTGCAACTTGTTTTTGTTGCCACGGTGTATACCTAATTTTGTTATTAGTCATTTTAATAGGTTAATGTTTTTGAACTCATTTTCTTTGTTTCATACCAGCGCTTTGCTTACCTTAGGTAAGTCAGTGTTGCATGAGCGCTTTAATAAAGCGAAAAGAGGCGTGAGTGTGGCTGTAACATTATTAGTTTTTAATGCCGTTATGTTGCTTAGTGGCGCTATCGAGGATGCCTTTAGGCTTGAAGCATTGATCAGTGATGGCTTTTTTATAGAGCCATTATTACTGACTATTGCCGAATTCTTAGCTCATCCTATCTTATCGTGTCAGTTACTTATTGGCCTTTGTTGGCTATTGTTCCACATGTTTCCAGCGCGTCGTGCTGGAATAATCCTCCGTAAAGCAGCCTTTGCTTTTAGCGAGGCTAAAGTTCAGCAACCCGTGCAAGCTGCACATGGTTGTCGTGCTCCACCTAGCTTTACAGGTTGTCTGTTTACCCATTAATTTTTATGGGTATAGGTTACACCTGTGGTATCTAATTATTTATTCTTGCTGTAAATAACGATTACTTTCATTGTAGCTTAGTGTTTTTACACACTCTCAGCCAACCACACCTCACCCAAGTTAATTTTTATTGCGTTATATTAATGTGTTTAAAAAAGCTGGGTTGGTTCTGCTAGGTGTTTTTTATTAAGCCAGTAGTCAATACTTCATGCTTGCATTCGCTCTGCATTATTTGTAATTCAATCTTAATTAACTTGGGTTTTTATCAAATATCGTTGCTAAATATTTTTGGCAGCTAATAAAAACTCTTTAGGTTTTAGGATAGTCCCTTGTTAATTCGTAACCTTTTTAATATTGCTTTAGCTAGTATGGCGCTGATTTTATCAGGCTGTAATGGCGGGGTACTCGACCCAAAAGGGCAGATAGGTATTGATGAGAAAAATCTGATCATCATCGCCACTGTGCTTATGTTGTTAGTTGTGATCCCCGTTATTGTGATGACTTTATATTTTGCTTGGAAATACAGAGACACACAAAACCATGAAATTTACGCACCAAAATGGGCTCACTCTAATAAGATTGAGGCTGTTGTATGGGCGGTTCCTATTGTTATTGTTGTTATTTTAGGTGTGATCACCTGGCAGTCAACTCAAGAGCTTGACCCTTATAAACCGATAGAGGGTAAAGGTGAACACTTAACTGTTGAAGTGGTGTCACTTAATTGGAAGTGGTTATTTATTTACCCTGAACAAGGTATTGCTACGGTAAACGAATTGGTATTTCCTGCTAATGTTCCGGTTGAATACAAAATCACGTCAGAAAGTACCATGAACTCGTTTTTCATTCCCCAGTTAGGTAGTCAAATTTACTCAATGGCGGGCATGGAAACTAAGCTGCATTTAATCGCTAATGAGCCAGGCACGTTTAAAGGCTTTTCGGCTAATTACAGTGGTGCGGGTTTTACTGGTATGAAATTTAATGCCATCGCAACACCAACAAAAGCTGACTTTAACCAGTGGGTTGAACAGGTTAAAACCAACGCTAATAGCCTTACTCATGCCAATTATGTTGAGCTTGCCAAAGCGAGTGAAAACAATCCCGTCGCTTATTATGGCAAGGTTGATGAAGGTTTATTTCATACCATAGTGATGAAATACATGCAGGCGCATGGCGATATGAACAAAAAACACCACTCGATGGGTAAACATCAGCAGATGAGTAATGAGCATCAGGCAATGGGTAACCATACAATGCCATCATCACACAGCCAGGGCGAGGAATAATCATGTCGTTTTTAGGTAAATTATCTATAGATGCAATTCCGTTTCATGAACCTATTATCATGGTTACCATGGCGGTGATTGCTATAGTCGGGCTTATTATAGCTGGGCTAATAACAAAATATAAAAAATGGGGTGTGCTTTGGCGCGACTGGATCACCTCGGTTGATCATAAACGCTTAGGCGTTATGTACATTTTATTAGCGCTAATCATGCTGTTTCGTGGTTTTTCTGATGCCATTATGATGCGTGCGCAGTTAGCGCTTGCTACCAGTGGCGCGCCAGGTTATCTGCCACCAGAACATTACGACCAAATATTCACCGCCCATGGCGTTATTATGATCATCTTTATGGCGATGCCATTTATGATTGGTTTAATGAATATTGTTGTACCACTGCAAATTGGTGCTCGCGATGTGGCTTTTCCATTTTTAAATAATTTAAGTTTTTGGTTTACTGCTAGTGGCGCCATTTTAATAAATCTATCGCTGATATTTGGTGAATTTGCTAAAACAGGCTGGGTTGCTTACCCACCGTTGTCGGAGTTGACCTTTAGCCCTGGGGTGGGGGTCGATTATTATATTTGGGCCTTGCAAATATCGGGGCTCGGTACGCTATTAACCGCTGTTAACTTCCTAGTGACAGTATTTAAAATGCGTGCCCCTGGTATGACACTGATGAAAATGCCAATTTTCACATGGGCATGTACCTGGGCAAATATCTTAATTGCGGCATCATTTCCAATTTTAACCGCAGTGCTGGCCATGCTAACGCTAGACCGTTATTTAGATTTCCACTTCTTCACTAATGAAGCCGGCGGTAACGCCATGATGTATATCAACCTGTTTTGGGCATGGGGTCACCCAGAGGTATACATTTTAGTATTACCAGCTTTTGGTATTTTTTCTGAAATAGTGTCGACCTTCACTGGTAAACGTTTATTTGGTTATAAATCGATGGTATATGCCAGCGGTGCCATTTCTATTCTTGGCTTTATTGTATGGTTACACCACTTCTTTACTATGGGCTCAAGCGCCAATGTAAATGCCTTCTTTGGGGTGATGACCATGGTCATAGCTGTGCCTACTGGGGTTAAGTTATTTAGTTGGTTGTTTACTATTTACCGTGGCCGTTTGCGCATTACTGTACCGGTACTTTGGACGCTTGGTTTTATGGTTACCTTCAGTATTGGTGGTATGACGGGGGTATTACTGGCAATCCCTGGTGCCGATTATGTATTGCATAACAGCTTATTCTTAATCGCTCATTTCCATAACACCATCATTGGTGGCGCAGTATTTGGCTACTTAGCCGGCTTTGTTTTTTGGTTTCCAAAAGCAATGGGCTTTAAGCTTGATGAGCGTTGGGGTAAAGCGTCATTTTGGTGTTGGTTAATCGGTTTTTTCGTAGCCTTTATGCCATTGTACGTACTCGGCTTTTTGGGCATGACGCGTCGCTTAAACCACTCTAATAATCCTGATTGGAATATCTGGCTTTATATTGCTGCAGTGGGGGCCGTGATTATTATGTTCGGTATTATTTGCCAAATTATTCAGCTATATGTGAGCTTTAAAAACCGCGAAGCGCTTGATGATACCACTGGCGATCCTTGGAACGGCCATACGCTTGAATGGTCAACGTCATCACCACCGCAATACTATAACTTTGCTGAAATCCCGCATGTTGATGATATTGATACATGGACTGATATGAAAGAAAAAGGCCTAGCTTATCAAGGTAAATCTAGCTATAGCCCAATTCATATGCCAAAAAATACCGCATCGGGTGTGCTTATTGCTGCGAGTTTAACGGCGTTTTGTTTTGCCATGATCTGGCATATTTGGTGGCTAGCAGGGCTTGGTTTTATTGGCGCGATTGCGCTGTTTATTAACCGTGCTTACACCAGTGATGTAGATTACTACGTGCAAAACGATGAAATATTACAAATTGAAGGCGCGCATATTGCCAGTAACACGAAGGAGGTAAGCGCATGAGTACGTTATCTGCAACTCAAGGCCATGTAAATTTAGAGCCTCATAGCGTAAGTCATACGCATGAACATCACGATACCTCTGGCGATACAATCTTTGGTTTTTGGCTTTATTTAATGACCGATTGCCTTTTATTTGCCTCATTTTTTGCAACCTACGCAGTGCTTTATATGAACACCGCAGGTGGTGTATCGGGCAAAGATATTTTTGAGCTTGATTTTGTTGCCGTAGAAACTGCGGCGCTACTTATAAGTAGTATTACTTTTGGTTTTGCCATGATTGCCGCTCAAGGGCAAAAAAAGGCGCTGACGCTTGGTTGGCTCGCGGTCACTTTTTGTTTAGGCGCGGTGTTTATTGGTATGGAAATTTATGAGTTTCATCATTTAATTGTTCATGGCAATGGCCCACAGCAAAGTGCTTTTTTAACATCGTTTTTCTCATTAGTGGGCTTGCATGGTTTACATGTAACTGCAGGCCTTATCTGGATGAGCATAATGATGATAGAAGTTATCAAGCGCGGTTTAGGTAAACAAACCGTCACGCGCTTAAGTTGCTTAAGCTTATTTTGGCACTTTTTAGATATTGTGTGGATTTGTGTATTTACCGTTGTTTATTTAATGGGGGCAATGTAATGAGCCATAGCGAAACACATGCTTTAGAGCAAATGCAAAGCCAACATCATGATCAGTCACATGGTAGTGTTAAAACATACCTGATTGGCTTTGTCTTATCAGTGATTTTAACGGCCATTCCATTTTGGATGGTGATGGAGGGCGACTTTTCAAAGGTCACCACACTCTGGAGTATCGTTACTTTAGCAATCGTGCAAATTTGGGTGCATTTAAAATACTTTTTACACCTTAATTTCACCACTGATGAAGGTAAAGCAAATACCTTTACCTTCTTGTTTAGCGCGTTGATCATCGTCATGGTGGTTGGACTGTCTGTTTGGATCATTTATGAATCAAACGCAATGATGATGTATTAGAGGTTTCAGATGTTTCGTCGTTATTTAGCTGTTACTAAGCCAGGTATTATTATGGGGAATTTGATCAGCGTTGCCGGTGGTTTTTTACTCGCCGCCCGCGGTGATATAGACCCATGGTTAATGTTGGTTACCTTGGTTGGTTTATCGCTTGTTGTTGCATCGGGATGTGCCATAAACAATGTTATTGATAGAGACATTGATGTTGCCATGGCGCGCACTCGCTCACGTGTGACTGTAACGGGCGAAATGTCTGCAAAAGCCGCTTTAAGTCATGGCGTGTTATTAGGGCTAATTGGCTTTGGCTTATTAATCACCTTTACCACTCAAGCGGCGGTATTTTTTGCCGCCTTTGGCTATGTCATCTATGTAGGGGTTTACAGCCTCTACATGAAACGCAACTCTGTTTACGGCACCTTTATTGGTAGTCTGTCGGGCGCAGTTCCACCTGTTGTTGGCTATTGCGCCGTTACGGGTGTGTTCGATATAGGCGCATTAATACTGCTGGTGATGTTTAGTTTGTGGCAAATGCCGCACTCATATGCGATTGCTATTTTTCGCTTTAAGGATTACCAAGCCGCTAATATTCCAGTATTGCCCGTGGCGCAAGGTGTTAATAAAGCTAAGCGCCATATTGTGCTTTATATTGCAGTATATGCTTTAGTGGTGATGCTATTGCCAATTAGTGGTTATACCGGTGCTGCCTTTATGGCCGTTGCCTGTATCACCAGTTTTTGGTGGTTACTCATGGCACTTAGAGGGTATCGCTACAACATAGACACCACCCGTTGGGCACGCCAAGTGTTTGCGTTTTCAATTATTAATATTACCGCTTTGAGTATTGCCATGGCGGTAGATTATCAAACAATTGCGCCACAGTTAGTGGCGCTAAACTGATCTTATCTGATCAATGAACCGAGTTAATTCCCAAAGTTAACCAAAGGCTCTGAGCATTGCGAGGAGCCTTTTTTCATTCCTAAAACAAGGCCGCTATTGAGTGCTTATTGGCATCTACCAGACTTTGTTTTATTTTATTTCTTGTAGCGGCTGATTTATTTTGACTGAGTTTGAAGTTACCTTGCCAGTGAATTGGCGTAAGCTCTATAAAACTCAGGTGTTGATACATTGTATTGCGATGCTGCTCAGGCACTTCATCAATTTTCCACTCAGGCTCAAATGTTTTCTCAAAATGACTAGTAAGGGTTCGCATTACGAGATCTTTTTTTAGCTCATCTTTAATAATATGTACTTTTGCAGTCACTAACACCGATGCGTAAAGCCAGCTAGGCAATGTTTGATTATCCGCATAGGAGGGTGATAAATAGCAATTGTCACTATTAAAGAGTAAATTCACCTGTTTATTATCAAGCTTTGATAGTGGATTATGCTTTGCTACATGTGCAATAAACATATTTTCTAAAGAGTTGAATAACATAGGTACATGACAAATTTTATTTAATTGACTATTTGAGCAGGGCATAAAAATTGTTGCTAATGGAAAGTTATTAATAAGCGCATGCAATTGCTCGGTATTTTTTTGCATAAAGTGCTCGGGTGGGTACATTATAATTGCTCCTCAAGTCGTAGCTTTATAGCTGCCCATTGTTCGTCAATAATGCTGAATTTTGCGGTGTTGCGATATGAACCATCTTCTAGGCGTCGGTCTTTTTGGGCGATTCCTTCAAACTTAGCGCCTAAACGGGCAATTGCATTGCGTGATTGTTGATTGTGCTCATGGGTATTAAAGCTAATCCGTACTAAATTAAGTTGATTAAATGCATATCTCAGAAGTAAATATTTTGCATGCGTATTTACGTATGTTCGCTGTGCAGTGAAGCTAATAAAAGTATGGCCAATTTCAGCGCTTAAGTTGTTACTGTCTAACCTAAATAAACGGGTTGTGCCAACAACTTGCTGTGAATGTTTATCAATAATGGCAAAAACCACTTGCTCGTTTTGATTAAACTGCGCGCTATGTGTAAACCATTGCTCCAACTTAACTTGGGTTTGTGTGTAATTACTTAATACCCACTGCCAAACTTGTGGGTGTTTACCTGCTTGATATAGACCCTCGAGATGTTTGAGTTTAAGTGGCTCTAAGGCAACCTTGTTGGTTTGATGAATTTGCGTTGTGAACATTATAAGCCCCATATTTTGCTATTTATTCATAACAAATGTACGCTTTATTGGTTTATTAAAAACAACCAAAATTTAATTTTTACCTATACCAGTTTGGAAGGTGTTTATGCAGCCACTTAATATAAAGCTCACTAGCCAGAGTAAAGCTAAATACCTGCAAATAGCAGATGCACTTAGGGAGTCGATTATAAAAGGGGACATTCTCGCTGGCAGCAAACTCTGCTCTGCACGCGATATGGCACAAGCATACGGATTAAACCGTCATACAATAATGAATGCCCTACAACTTCTTGTCGCAGAAGGATGGTTGGAATCCTATGAACGATCAGGCTACAGCGTTACCAATACATTGCCTATTCAAAACAGTATAAACACAGTTCAGTCTCAAGCATTGGATCCTAAGCCGTATCGATTTGCTACCACGCTTACGGTGTCAGAACCTACAATGGACTTAAATAACTATGCTTATAACTTTGCTGGAGGCTTACCCGATTTAACACGCTTTCCCTATAAAGAATTTAAACGCTCTGTAAGTCATGTGTTTAATCATTTAGATACCAGCCAATTTCACTATGGTAATGTGGCTGGGGAGCCTAATTTAAAATCGCAAATTAGTCATTATTTACACAAAGCACGAAACCTAAAAACAGCCGATATTCTTATGTGTAATGGCTCTCAAGAAGCGCTTTTTTTAGTATCAAAAGCCTTTATTAATAAAGGCGATTATGTTGCAACCGAAACCTTAGGTTACCCGCCTGCTCGTAAAGCATTTGCAGCATGTGGCGCGCAGCTTATAGATATAAAACAAGATGATGAAGGGTTGTGTGTTGATGATTTTAAAACTCAGCTCGAACGCTATCCCATTAAACTTCTGTATTTAACGCCACTGCATCAATACCCAACGACTGTGACCTTATCACCCACCCGGCGCTTACAAATTTATCAGCTGTGTTATGCCCATAATGTGATGATTATTGAAGATGACTACGACCATGAATTTCACTACCGTTGCCAGCCTTTGCAACCCATGGCTGCCGATGACCCCGCAGGCATTGTGATATATCTATCAACGTTTTCAAAAATTATGTTTTCAGCAGCAAGGATTGGCTATATCTGTGCAGCGCCTGGGGTAATCGCACAATTAACCGCATGGAAGCAGCTAATGAACCATAAAAATGATGTGATTATGCAATTAGCTGTCGCACACTGGATGAAAGAAGGTGGTTTTGAACGCCATTTAAAGCGTATGACAAAGCTCTATAAGCAGCGCTATGAAGCGATGGGTGATTATCTAACGCAGCTGCAATTATCAGGCTATCCAATTGAATATATAAAACCCGACGGTGGCATGGCGATGTGGGTTAATTTAAATAAACCGGTGGACCAATTAAAGCAAGTACTGCAAAGTAAAGGCGTGTATGTACAGGTTGAGCCTGAATTTTACTTTAAAGACTCAGAACGCAGCTTAATACCTAAGCAACACAGTTATGTACGTTTAGGATTTGCTGGGCAATCAACTTTGGCGATGCAAGCTGGACTTGAATTGATTGCTGAACACGTTTTCAAATAAAGCTTATTTGCTTAAGCTTTCAGCATCATAAAACATCGGTTTCAATGTGCCACAATTTATAAATTTATAATTGAGCTCACCAGCAGAGGGCACTTCAGTTGAGGTGCGAAACTTTTGTAAACAGGCACCACTTAAATCAACAAACATAATATGATGATAGCTTGGTGGTTGAGTTATTTGGTGAATGTAAATACGCTCGTTATTTTTTAGCGTAACCATGTCGTACTGTTGCCATTTTGAGGCTGGGCTTAAATCAGTTAGCTCACGAGTAAATAACTGCTCGCTAAGCTCTATTAATTTATCGCTGTAAACTAAGCTACCTCCTTGTCTATAATCTCCAAGATACACATCTGCGGTAATCGCGACTTCTTCGCCTCGCATTAAGCGTTGAATATTAAACGGCTTTGATTTTACTGTAACTAACTCAGCATCACGTACTAAATCTAAAAATGGAATATCAGATACATCTACCTTGTACATAACATGCATATCAAAGGGAAGCTCAAAGCTTGGAATGTTAATGGCGTATACACTTGAGCCTTTATTAACCAATACCATGGCATGCTCTGCTTCATATTTGGGGTTTAATGGCGGAAGTTCTGGTGGCTCTTCGGCATTAGCAAGCGAGCTGGTACAAAATACAATGCTGATAAATAAAGATACGAAGTAGGGTAGCCGCATAATAACCTCAATTAATTTATAGATATAAAGTGTAGTATACATTTATAAAAAATTATCTTTAGTTAAATTTTAGTAAGGCTTAAACGTGATACACACTAAAGTTTTAGTGTGTATCAGTATATTTAGAGTTAGCTATTATTTAATTGCTTTTTTCACTTCTCGCCAGTCAATAACTTTAAAGTTTTGCGGTTGCAGTGGCATACGATTATAACCGTCTTGTACTATAAGCATGCCTTCAGGATAACCTGGTAAAGCTTTTGCTGTAACGGTTAAACCGTCAGTTTCACCTACGCCATCTATGCCTTTATCTAGGTTAGCAATCACATTAAACTTACCAGCAAAGCTTAAACTCGGCTGTGTATCATCTGATATATTGTAAAGCACATAGCTATTATCGCCTTGGCTTGATACCACTAAATAGCGCCCATCATTAGCATGATAAATTTCCATACCTTCTACATCTGCCACCAGTTGTTCATTAACACTTTGTAGCTTTACTGCTTTGTTACCAGCGGTAGGCTCTGCGCCGATATACCAAATACCTGCATCTTCTTCACCTGCAAATAATTGGCCTAGTTTATCATCAGCACTACAGCCT
This sequence comes from Pseudoalteromonas sp. S1612, assembly GCF_005887175.1. Classification (GTDB taxonomy): domain Bacteria; phylum Pseudomonadota; class Gammaproteobacteria; order Enterobacterales; family Alteromonadaceae; genus Pseudoalteromonas; species Pseudoalteromonas undina. The sequence continues at coordinate 58,294 of NZ_PNDH01000008.1, forward strand.
TCAGGTTGGCTTGGTAGGGTAAACTCTCTAACCAGTTCACCGCTTAGGTTATATTGCTCACCAGTGAGTTTATATTGCTGGAATAAACCTGATTTATCATTAACAAACACGTAATGGCCAGAATCAGACGAATACATACACATACCGTAAATCTCAGGTAGGTTAGTGGCTATTTCTGTTACATGGTTTACTTTGCTTTCTCCATCAACAGTAAATACGCTAATACTGTTAAGCGTACGGTTGCTGGCAGTGATCCACGTATGGGTTTCGTTGTTTATACCTTGATGTTGACGCACATCAACATTATTTAAACGCCCTATATTGAGCGACTGTACTTTGTTGCCAGCAAGGTCATAAACCATCAAGCCGCGGCGTTTATCTGTGCCTAAAATTAAGCTGTTTTTAGCGTCTTGCTCATTTATCCAAATTGCTGGGTCATCTGCTGCATCACCAAACGCTGCAACCGGTGTGGTTTGTGCGCTGGCATGAAGGTGAGTCATAGCAACTTTGCTATTTGAGACAGAAGTTTGCGCTGCGTAGTTAACGTTTGCTTGAATGTAAGCGCCGGTTTCATCATCAATCAAAACTAGCTGCGCTTGATTGTCATTAATAAAGCTTGCTGCAACAGACTCAATAGTGTGCTCACCTGACAGTGACCATTGGCTAAGCGTGTCTGTTTGAGCTTGGTAAGCATAAACCATACTATCGTCAGTGGCGCTGAGCCATAAAGTACCGTCTTGTGATACTGATAAAGCTCCGATTTCAGTTTTTAATTCGCCGTATGGCTGTACTAAAGCCACAGGTTGCTTATTGGCATCTGATTCTGCATCAGCATTAATGGCCCACACTCCGAGCTCTGCCTCACCCACATACAGGGTTTTTGTGTCGTCATTTACTGCACAACCTGAAGCCTCAGTGACCGCAGGAAATTCACGTACTGCGATATTTTTAGCTTGGTTAGTTGCTAAATCATATATAACCGTTTCGCTGATCAAGCCGCGAACATCCGGCACAAACGCTGATACAGTCTCGGTATTGGTGTTTTTAAATAAACACACAGCATCTGGCTGGGCTTGAGGCGGACTAATACGAGTGAGTTCATTTAGCTGCCAAGTTTGGCCATTCTTTATCAGCTTAAAAATGGCTACGTTGTCTTGGCTCTTATCAAGACTGGCTAATATAAATTGCTGCGCTGATAATTGTTTTAGTGAAATTGACTCAAAGTTACCGGCTAACAGCACTCGGCTTTTCTCGTTATCGGTAAGTAATAAGCCCTGGCTTTCGCTCGCCATTAGCCATTGATTATTACCAAGTGCAGCTGCTTGTGAGCCTTGCATGTTTTGTTGTGGGCCAAATAACTTAGCCTCAACAGCCAGCTTTGCTATTTCAGTCGTGTTTTGGGTATCGTCATTACTTGTACAACCGCCAAGCGCAGTTAAAAGCACAGCACTTGATAGTACCCCTGAAATTGTATTTAGTTTAAAGTTCATTATTTTATCCTTTACTTATCTATGTGCTTTTCAGTGCTAAAACGTACTTCACCAAGGTGATTAATCGCGCTTACTTTGAGTGTTTCACCATTGATAGAGATACTTAAAAAACCAGGTGTTGCTTCTGCGTAGCGGGTAAATTCACGTTGTTTTACAAATCGTGCTTCACTGCCACCACCAGAGACAAAGTGAGCCACCTTGCTATTTTTTGGTTGATTGTATTGCAAGTCGTGCTCGTGCCCTGCGATATAAGCGTGCACATTATGACGCTCCAAAATAGGTTCTAAAATGTCGCGAAGCCCTTGGTTACGGCCAAAGCGTTTGCCACTGGAGTAAAGTGGGTGATGACCTACCACAATTTTCCATTTTGCTTTACTGCCGGCTAGTTGGGTTTCAAGCCAATCCAATTGTGTTTGATAACTTTGCCCTTGAGTTGAGCGGTATTTTTCACGGTCTTTATATTCAGGCTGAATTGGGTTGGTATCTAAAAACACCATTAACACTTGCTCGTTGTTTTCAAGCGCAAATGTTTTACTGTAGTACCTTGCAGGTAACTGCCAACGTTGACTTTTTTCGGTGTAGTCAATTTGTGCTTGGGCATTACCCAAGTAATCGTGATTACCTAAAACAACATACCAATCTTCAAATGTGTGCGGGCCATGGTATATGTTCTCAAAGGCTGATTGCCAAAGAGGATCGTTCACACTTGCCACGCCATTTGGGTAAAAATTATCGCCGGTCGAGACAATAAAATCGGCATCGGTTTGATACATAGCAATTTCTAGCTGATGAGCGACTTCTTTTTGGTAAAAGTGGCCGTTGTGTCCCCAATCACCAATAACCATAAAGTTAAGGCTATTAGGCAACGTAGTTAACTTAGCTATTTTTTGTTGTTGGTATAGCGCATCTTTATAAACAACAGGCTCGTCTGCACTAAGCGCTGATGAGCACAGTATCGCGGCCATTATGAAAGACAATTTAAACATGTTTTAACTCCAAAAAAGCACGCGATGGTTTGCCATTACGTGCTTAAAATGACAATACGTGTGATTAGAATGCGTAACGCAGCATTACTTGAATCACAGGGCCTGCTTCTTCCGATTCAAGCTCGTACTCATCAAAGGCACGATTGTTTTGATCATCAAGCGAGTCAAACTTATTGAAAACTTCGTCTTTGCTGGCATCCAGTAAGTTTGAACCGACAAGGCGTAGAGTGATGTCATCCCAGCGCTTTTCAACGAAAAGCTCTAAATCAGCACCGTAAGAAGTTGTCACTTCTTCACCCACGAAGCGTCCGTATGCATCACCTTGGTTACGGTACGTTGCCCCAAATGATGCGCGTAGTGTTGGTAAATCTTGGATAAAGCCAACGTTATAAACATAATCCGATTGGTCATTAAATTTGCGCTTACCAAAACTGTCTTCAACTTCACTGTCGAGCCAAGAGTAATTTAAGAAGATACCTGTGTTAGGCATGTTTAAGGCGCTCAGTGGCGTTGATAAATCAAATTCAACACCTTGTACTGTGCCATCACCAGTATTTTGTGGTTGCAGTACAAATGTGCCTTCGCCTTCTGAGCCTTCAACACCGGTACTGGCAATTTCAATAAGGTCGCTAACGTCACGGTAAAATACGTTTACACCTACAACGCCACTTTTACCTAAACGGTATTCGTAACCTAAATCGATACCCCAAGATGATTCTGGTTTAAGGCTTGGGTTGCCTAAAAAGTCATTATCAGCGAGCTCTTCTTCAAGTAGGGCGGGTGTCATGTAGTCAAAGTCAGGGCGACGTAAGCTGCGAGCAACAGAGGCGCTGACTCGTCCGTTATCACTGACGCTGTAACGAAAGTGAGCCGACGGTAAGAAAAAGTCATAATCATTTTCGGCAGTAACGCCTTCATTGGTATCGGTAATACTTGAGTCAGTTGACTCCCAGCGCACCCCCATCTCCCATGAGAACACATCCGCTTCGTGCTTGATTAGCGCAAATAAATCAAAACGAGCTTCTTCAAGTTTATTAACACCGCCGTCTACTGGTTCAAATTCGTTGTTAAATTGTGCTAATGACATTGGCGTCTCGCTAAATTGAGCCCATCCAGTCAGTGTTTGCTCACTTTCATCTTCAGCGACAAAAATGGCGGTATCGCGCTCTTTGCCTTGTACAAAAGCACCAAATTGAACTTCTTTCGAGACACCTACCAGTAAGCTGTGCTGCCATTGTAATGACCACTCTTTATCATCGATATCAACGGTTTCTTCAGCTTCTTCAAACACCATTGGGAGCTCTGACGTATCAAGTTCAACCTCTTGCTCATACACTGATTCTTCAAAGCTGGCATAACCTAACTTAAATTTGCTGGTACCGCCAAGTAGTGGTAATTCATAGCCAGAATTAATGTTGTAGTTGGTTTGATCAATAAACGAAACGTTTGCGTTATCTGAGATTAAATTACCACCCTCAACGACAGAGCCTGAGGTTGCAGATGCGTCGTCGTGTTCAAAAGAGCGCTCATCTTCGGTACGGTCGGTATCAACCCACATAGCGCTAATATCAAACTTGCCGCCGTTATCAAACACCTTTTCAAAGCTGGCATTTAATGATGTGTCATCGCCATCACGGATATCAGATTGATCTTCACGGTTATCAAAATCGTCTGTTGCGTAATTAGGGTTATTTTCAGGGCTATCGCCATAACGTCTGCTTGATTTTTGTTTTGGGTTATAACGACCTTGTAAATTGGCACCTACTAGTAAACGGCCACCTGCAAACTCAGTACCGTAAACGCCCGCAAAGCTTTCTTTTAGTTCGCCGTCATCGTAACGTAAGCCACCAGCGCGAATATAACCACCGTCTAAGCTGTAGCCATCGCGAAGTACAATATTAAGTGTGCCTGCTATGGCATCGGCAGAGCGGTTGGCACTAGATGAACGAATAATTTCTACACGCTCAATTAATTCTGCTGGAATACGGTCCACAAAGAATGAACGGTCAGCACCGGCGCCCGGTACTTCTTCGCCATTAATAAGTACTTTTGTGTAAGCAGGGCTTAAGCCGCGCATACGTGCGCCGTCTGATTCAAGTACGTCAGATAAAAAAGTCACACTAGGAACACGCTTTAGCGCATCACCGGCGGTAAGTGGTTCAAAACGTTGAAAGTATTCTTGTGAATATTCAAGCGTCGGTGCTAGTTCTTGCGAGCGGTTGCGATAACCAATCTCGCCGTATACCACAAGCTCTTCAGAAACCTTTACTTCAGGTTCCCTTGGCGATGTTTGTTCCTCTGCATTCACGCTAACACTAAATTGGCTCAGTGCTAATGCCGCCACAACAGCATTTAACTTAAATTGTTTCATTGATTTGCTCCGGTTGTCCTTGGTTTGGTGAGCAAACTAAAAAAAGTTAATGACGCTAATGTGACAGTTTTACAGTTAATTCCTGACAAAACGCCAACTTAGTACTTTTTAAACAGACATTTGAGCTGTTTAAACACGGCTCCAGCGCACTAAAAATGGTTATTACTAGGTTAAATACCTAAAAACTTTAATCTCAATGTCATATCAATGAGCCAAAATGACTCTGCCTAATAAATCAGTACCGCGCTAGCATACGTAATAGTGTAAATCTTAGAAGACTTAAACAATGCGATATAACCCATTTACCAGCCATGCAAAATTAACCAACACCATAATTTTATTATTGGTTATTGCTGTAGCAATATGCGCTTACTTTGGCGAACTTAAGCAATGGCAAGAAATTGCGTGGCTCGATATTGTCGGTGAGGGCGGTATTGTGTTGATGACCCTCAGCTGGATAGTTGCGTTACTTATTTCACGCCCGCCAGGCAAAGTAACTACCTTATTAGTGTTAGGTTTAGGTTTGTTTATGTTCTCAGCCACGCTCGATTTACTCGATGAGTGGTTAAAGCAACCTTCACAATTATGGCTCACCTGGTTTGAGTCACTACCAGCGCCGTTTGGTATGTCGCTTACCAGCGCAGGGCTTTATTATTGGCATCAAGAGCAATTTGTTTTAAATCGTCAATTGCGTCGTCGTGAAGCGCATCTTCGCGAACATGAAAAAGTCTGTCCGGTAACAGGGTTATACCGAGTTAACTACTTACATTCACTCATGCAGCAACAACAAACAGAGCAGCAAGGCGGCACTTTAGGTGTTATTGATATTCGTGATTTTGCAAAGTTTAATGCGCAGTTTGGTTTTAGTGAAGGTGATAGGTTACTGCGAGAAATTAGTGATTTATTAGTAATGAATTGCCGTTTGAATGATGTGCTTTGTCGCTATGCTGGCGATTGTTTTATTGTGCTTATGCCGAATACCAGCCAAAGCCAAGCCAAAGAATTACTAGCGCAAATGAAAGCGGCGCTTAACCATTGTGCGTTTAAAGTCGCAAAAAGCAAAGGCGCACAGTTTCAGCATATTTTAACCGCCACCATGGCAATGGATTTAGCGCAAGATCCAGTGCAGCAAACCAGCCAGTTACATCAACAATTACAACAAGAAAAGGCCCTTGTAGGTGCAGCAGTATATTAGCCTAGATGATAAATACCTCAGCGCGGAGGGAATGATCACTGCGCTGGTGGAGCTTGCTCAAGGACGAGGGATCCCGCTGCATAAATTGCTGCGTGGTACGGGTATTTTTGAGCAAGATTTATATGATCTATCACAGCGGTTTAGTTTATCGCAGTTATTGGCTTTAATTAGCCAGTTTAAAGCCTTAATGAAGAGTAATGATAGTGGCTTTTTACTGGGTCATCAATTGGTTAATGACGTTAGCCCAGCAGTGCAAAGTGTGCGTTTAAGCCCCAGTTTAGGTATGGCTTTGAAGCAATTACAACAAATTAGTACCGTTATTGCCCCTTTATTATTTACCCGTAGGCATATATTTAAAGACGATTTATATCTGTACTTGCAACCGAGTATCGGTATGGACGAGTCATTAAAAAATTATTGTTTTGAAATATACAGCGCTGCGTTAATGAGCTTACTAAAACGAGTCTGTAATGTGTATCCACATTGTTATTTTGACTTTACCTGTAAACGCCCGCGGCATATTCAAGAATATGAGCAGCACTTAGGCTTACGAATACGGTTTGGACAACCCTATACCCGTTGGCACTTTAATAAACAACTACTTAAGTGCACAAACCCAGAGGCTAGTCAGCTTAGGTGGCAGCAGTGCATAGCGCAAAGTGAGTTACATAAGAATGTATCACAGTCTTTTGTTGAGGCTGTGTGCCAGCGCATTTACCGTGATAAAAACAACAGCCTTGCTAACAGTGCTGAGCATTTTGCCATGAGCTCTGCTACGTTTAAACGTAAGTTAAAACAACATGGTGTTAGCTATTCGCAATTACAAGATGAACAAAATAAACTTAAAGCACTGCATTTACTGGGGGTGTGCCAGCAAGGTAATGAACAAGTGGCTGATCGGCTTGCATTTTATGATATTCCTAACTTTCGCCGAGCATTTAAGCGTTGGACCGGCATTACGCCAAGTCAGTTAAAAATATAATTAAAAACTAGCCGCTTGCTCTATAACAATGCCATGGCGCTTTGCTAGGCGCTGATGATCTCTGTCATAGCCTCCACCAATCACAGTGGCAACAGGAGTATTATTTGCAAGGCAGCGTTTAAGCACTAAGTGATCGCGCTTTTCTATCCCTTGCCAACTAATATCCAGTTTGCCTAAGCCATCCTCTTGCCAAATATCAACGCCAGCATCGTATAAAACAAGATCCGGGTTAAGCTCGTTTAATAAAAATTGCAGCGTATCGTCAACAATACCTAAATATTCAGCGTCTTGCATATTATTAGCTAAACCAATATCTAAATCGCTAGGGGACTTTCTAAATGGGAAGTTTTTTTCACAGTGTATTGAACAGGTAAACGCATAAGGTTGATGAGCCAGCATAGCTGCGGTGCCATCGCCTTGGTGAACATCTAAATCAAAAATCAGTACGTTGGTAACTTCCCGGTTTTGAATTAACGTTTGTGCGGTAAAAGCTAAATCGTTCACCATACAAAAACCCGAGCCAAAATCACTGTGGGCATGATGAGTGCCGCCTGCTAAGTGGCACGCAAGTCCATTTTCAAGTGCTAAACGCGCGGTTTGCAGTGTTCCCAACGGAGCGGTAAATGTGCGGTTCATTAGTGCTTGTGACCAAGGCAAGCCAATACGGCGCATGGCTTTTTCATCTAGGCGGTTATGCCATAAATCGTGAATGTAGTTTTCACAATGTACTATTTCTAGCTCTTCTACACTACCATGTGGTGGTTCTGTGATATTACTGCCAGCAAGTCCAAGGGTTTTAACATGCTGGTGTAGCTGAGCAAATTTACTCATTACAAAGCGATGCTTGGGATCAAAACTAAACGAGTAGTTAGGATGATAAACTAAAGGTAGATTGGGGTTTAAACTCATATCTGCGTCGTTTAATTATTTTTGATTATGGTAATAAACTTCACGCAGTGCGTCTATTTATGTTTGGTGAATAAGCGTTTCAAGCTCGCGGTGTAATAATGTTTCATCAGCAAGGTTTAGCTCAACTAAACGCTTTAAATGCGTGATACTGTCTATATCAATACTGTGGCATTTAAGACCAATATGATTTTCTTCTATGTGACGAATAACCACCGGCATTTTTATTTCAATATCGCTTTGTGGCAAAGTAAAACGTAGTACTGCTTCGTCATTTTTGTTCCCAGTAAATGCATCGCTTTTAGTAATAAGCGCACCATGTAAAGAGATATCTAATAGAGTGCATTCATACTGGCTGCTAGCCATAACTAATTGCGCTGCAGTAGAGAACATAATACGAGAAAATTGCCGACGGTTTTGCATAATAATCTTATAAAGCTGTTATTTATAATAAGCATAGCTGGTAATGCCAAACACGCCAATTTGCTTAAAGATAAAAATAGCTCGCATAAAAAAGCCCCGCATTAAATGCAGGGCTTTTAACTTATTCACTGTGGCTGTTAGCCAATTTTTTTATACTTTATGCGCTTAGGCTGTGCAGCTTCTGCGCCAAGAGTCTTTTTAAGCCACTCTTCGTATTCAGTGTAGTTACCATCAAAGAAGTTAATTTGGCCTTCGTCGCGGTAATCTAAAATGTGTGTAGCAATACGGTCAAGGAACCAACGGTCATGCGAGATACACATTACACAACCTGGGAATTCTAAAATAGCATTCTCAAGAGCACGTAATGTTTCAACGTCCAAGTCATTAGTTGGCTCATCCAGAAGCACCACGTTGCCGCCTGCTTTTAACAGCTTAGCTAGGTGTAAACGGTTGCGCTCACCGCCAGATAAGTCTTTAACAAACTTTTGCTGATCGTTACCTTTAAAGTTAAAACGGCTAACGTAAGCACGGCTTGGGAACTCAAAGTTACCAATTTTTAGTACATCTTGGCCGTCAGAGATTTCTTGGAATACCGTTTTGCTTTCGTCCATGTTGCCACGGAACTGATCAACAGTTGCCAGTTCTACTGTTTCACCAATGCTGATATTACCGCTATCTGGCTGCTCTTCACCGCTTAACATTTTGAATAGCGTTGATTTACCTGCACCATTGGCACCAATAATACCCACAATAGCGCCCTTAGGCATGCTAAAGCTTAAGTCATCAATTAAAACGCGGTCGCCAAAGCTTTTACGTAAGTTGTTTACTTCTAATACTTGGTCACCTAAACGTGGGCCAGGTGGAATAAACAATTCGTTGGTTTCGTTACGTTTTTGGTAGTCAGACTGTTGTAGCTCGCTAAACTGTGCCATACGTGCTTTTGACTTAGCTTGACGACCTTTAGGGTTTGAACGCACCCATTCAAGTTCCTGTGCAATCGACTTTTGACGTGCTTTTTCAGATTTTTGCTCTTGTTGTAAGCGGGCATCTTTTTGCTCAAGCCAAGACGAGTAGTTACCTTCCCACGGAATACCTTCACCACGGTCAAGCTCTAAAATCCAACCTGCTACATTATCAAGGAAGTAACGGTCATGCGTTACTGCCACAACAGTGCCTTCGTAGTCATGTAAGAAGCGCTCTAACCAGGCAACCGACTCAGCATCTAAGTGGTTAGTTGGTTCATCGAGAATCAGCATGTCTGGTTTTTCAAGTAACAAACGACAAATAGCAACACGACGGCGCTCACCACCCGATAGGTGCTCAATTTTAGCATCCCACTCAGGTAAACGAAGTGCATCGGCAGCACGCTCTAATACGTTATCGATATTATGACCATCGTGCGCTTGAATAACCGCTTCTAATTCACCTTGCTCTTTAGCCAGTGCGTCAAAGTCAGCACCTTCCATTGCGTATTCGTTATACACTTCGTCAAGGCGGTTAAGGGCATGTTTTACTTCACCTACAGCTTCTTCAACAATTTCACGAACTGTTTTGCTTTCGTCCAAAACAGGCTCTTGCGGTAAGTAACCAATTTTAGTGCCTGGTTGAGGGCGAGCTTCACCTTCAAACTCTTCATCAACACCCGCCATAATGCGAAGTAGTGATGATTTACCAGAACCATTTAAACCTAGCACACCTATTTTTGCGCCTGGGAAAAAATGCAACGAAATATCTTTTAAGATAGTGCGTTTTGGTGGCACAACCTTAGATACTCGACTCATCGAGAATATAAACTTATCAGGTAAAACCATGGAAGAAGCCTTCAAATAATAATAAAAATTTCAATGCTGTATTGTAGTGGCTCACAGGTGAAACAGTCAACGAATGGCACTGTTTTAAAGTACATATTCAATTTATACAAACCGCGTGAATAAATTTCATTTAGACATCTATACATCTAGAGGTTGATATTTTTGGCGTTCTGTTCATAATGAGAGCGTATTAACTCTCGGTTTTTATGAGCAGGAGCTTTAAGAATGCCTATTACAGTAGAAGACGAATTGCCAGCTATTGCACGTTTACGTCATGAAAACGTGTTTGTAATGCCAAAAACGCGTGCAAAAACCCAAGAAATACGCCCAATGCGTTTGGCTATTCTTAATCTTATGCCTAATAAAGTAGAAACCGAAGTACAGTTTATTCGCTTGTTGGCTAACTCTCCGCTGCAAGTAAATGTTGAGCTATTGCGCCTAGATACGCACCGCAGTAGTAGCAACTCAGAGCAACACTTAGATACTTTTTATCGTTATTTCTCAGAAGTAAAAAACAACAACTACGATGCACTGTTAATTACCGGTGCACCGCTCGCACATTTAGAGTATGAAGAAGTAGCGTATTGGGAAGAGCTCAAAGTAATTATTGATTGGGCCGAGCAACATGTAACTTCTACCTTGTTTTCGTGCTGGGCTGCTCACGCGGCCTTATACCACCGTTATAATTTAAAGCGCGATTTAAAAGACAATAAACTCTGCGGGGTGTTTACCCACCAATGCTACTTTGCCCATGGTGCACTTACCCGCGGCTTTGACGATACCTTTTTAGTACCCCACTCACGCTATGGCCACATAGATATTAATAAAATAAACGCCTGTGAAGAGCTGGTGGTATTAGCGGGCTCTGAACGAGTAGGGGCGTATTTACTTAAAAATAAATCGGGCAGCCAAGTGTTTATTACCGGCCACCCCGAATACGATGCCGACAGTTTAAAAGCCGAATATGAGCGCGATTTACAAAAAAGCCCCGATGCGCCAAAGCCTGAAAACTATTTTCCTGATGACGATGCCAGCAAACAACCGTCTAAAACATGGCAAAGCCACGCGTTTTTACTGTTTTCAAACTGGTTAAATTATTACGTTTACCAAACCACACCCTATGATATTAACTTAGTTAGCCAAGACGTAAGGACTAACAACTATGCCGAATAATCCTCAAAACAATAAGCATGAACAGCTGAGTGCTGCGCTCAAACAGCGCATTTTAATTTTAGATGGTGCAATGGGAACCATGATCCAAGCGCATAAGCTTGAAGAGCAAGACTACCGTGGTGAACGTTTTAAAGATTGGCACGTGCTTATTAAAGGTAATAACGATTTATTAAGCCTAACCAAGCCTGAAATTATTACTGATATACACCGCAGCTTTTTAGCCGCCGGTGCCGATATTATCGAAACCAACACCTTTAACTCGACCACTATTTCGATGGAAGATTACGACATGGCGAGCATAAGTCGTGAAGTTAATTTAGAGTCAGCTAAGTTAGCCCGTACTGTATGTGATGAATTTAGCGCTAAAACCCCAGAAAAACCGCGCTATGTAGCGGGTGTGTTAGGGCCAACATCTAAAACCTGTTCGTTATCGCCGGATGTAAACGACCCTGGCTATCGTAATATCACCTTTGATAAGTTAGTGACTGCGTATGTGGAGTCGACTCTTGCGCTTATGGAGGGCGGTGTAGATATTATTTTAATCGAAACCATATTCGACACGCTTAATGCAAAAGCCGCCTCATTCGCGGTAGAAGAGGCGTTTGAACAAGCAGGGCGTACATTACCAGTAATGATATCAGGCACTATTACCGACGCCTCAGGCCGCACGCTTTCAGGGCAAACCACCGAAGCATTTTATAACTCTATTCGCCATATTAAGCCGCTTTCAATTGGCTTAAATTGCGCCCTAGGGCCAGATTTATTACGCCAATACGTTGAAGAGCTATCACGCGTATGCGAAACCTTTGTCTCTGTTCATCCTAACGCGGGCTTACCCAATGAGTTTGGAGAATACGATTTAGAAGCAGGCGACATGGCAAAAGAGATCATAGATTGGGGTAAATCGGGCTTTATTAATATTGTTGGCGGTTGCTGCGGCACTACGCCTGCGCACATTCGTGCCTTTGCCAAAGGGCTTGAAGGCGCAGCACCACGAAAATTACCAGAGCTTGAAGTGCGCATGCGTTTATCAGGCCTAGAAGCCTGTAACTTAAATTAAGGAGCCGCCAATGACCCAACAAATTGCAGTATTTACCAATGTCGGCGAGCGTACTAACGTAACTGGCTCGGCCATGTTTAAACGTTTGATCATGGAAGAAGACTACGAGACCGCCCTGAATGTGGCCCGCGAACAAGTAGAAAATGGCGCACAGGTTATTGATATCAACATGGACGAAGCCATGCTGGACTCAAAAGCGGCCATGGTTAAGTTTTTAAACTTAATTGCCTCAGAGCCTGATATTTCTAAAGTACCTATAATGGTCGACTCCTCAAAGTGGGAAGTTATAGAAGCAGGCTTAAAGTGTATTCAAGGCAAGGCCATTGTTAACTCCATTTCACTTAAAGAGGGTGAAGAGCCGTTTATTCGCCAAGCTAAAATTATAAAACGCTTTGGCGCCGCCGCTGTTGTGATGGCGTTTGATACCGAAGGTCAAGCCGATACCGCCGATCGTAAGTTTGAAATTTGTGAGCGCAGCTACCGTATTTTGGTCGACGAAATTGGCTTCCCGCCAGAAGACATTATATTCGACCCCAACATATTTGCCGTTGCCACCGGTATAGAAGAGCACGACAACTACGCCGTAGAATTTATTGAAGGCACCCGCCGTATTAAGCAAAATTTACCGCACTGTAAAGTGTCGGGTGGGGTGTCAAACGTATCGTTCTCGTTTAGAGGTAATAACCCAGTACGTGAAGCGATTCATTCGGTGTTTTTATACCATGCTATAAAAGCGGGTATGGATATGGGCATAGTAAACGCAGGGCAGCTTGCGGTTTACGACGATATCCCCGATGAACTTCGCAAAGCCGTAGAAGATGTAATTCTTAACACCGACCCCGGTGCTGGCGAGCGCCTTGTTGAACTTGCGCCTAAATATTCAGGCATGGCACAAGCTGAGCGGGTAGAAGATTTAGAATGGCGCACTTGGTCGGTTGAAAAACGCCTAGAGCATGCTCTAGTAAAAGGCATAACCACCTTTATAGATGAAGATACAGAAGAGTGCCGTGCTGGCGCCGATAAACCTATTCACGTGATTGAAGGGCCACTCATGGACGGCATGAACGTGGTTGGGGATTTATTTGGTGCCGGTAAAATGTTTTTACCGCAAGTGGTTAAGTCGGCCCGTGTAATGAAACGCGCGGTCGCCTACCTTGACCCATACATAGAAGCTGAAAAAGAAGAAGGCGCCACTAACGGTAAAGTGGTTATGGCCACCGTAAAAGGCGACGTGCACGACATAGGTAAAAACATCGTAGGCGTAGTACTGCAATGCAATAACTACGAAGTAATCGACCTTGGGGTAATGGTGCCAGCAGATAAAATACTGCAAACCGCGATTGACGAAAAAGCCGATATTATAGGCCTTTCGGGCTTAATTACCCCGTCGCTTGATGAAATGGTACACGTTGCCAAAGAAATGAAGCGTCGTGGCTTTGAGCTACCACTCATGATTGGTGGGGCAACCACCTCAAAAGCGCATACCGCAGTTAAAATAGAGCCGCAGTACGACAAAGGCGTAGTGTATGTAAATAACGCCAGCCGCGCCGTGGGTGTGGTGTCTAATTTATTATCAAAAGAGCATAAAGCAGAATTTTTATCTAAAACCACCGCCGAGTACGACAAAGTACGCGAACAACAAGCACGCAAAAAGCCGCGCTCAAAACCGGTTACCATACAGCGCGCCCGTGATAATGCTGCAAAGCTCGATTGGGATAACTACACCCCACCCGTGCCTAAAAAGCTGGGCGTGACTGAGTTTAAAAATGTATCAATCGCGACTTTACGCAAATACATAGACTGGACGCCGTACTTTATGACCTGGTCAATCGCCGGTAAATATCCGCGCATATTGACCGACGAAGTAGTGGGCGAACAAGCACAAAGCTTGTTTAAAGATGCCAACGATATGCTCGATGAGCTTGAAAAGTCAGGCACTTTGCAACCATTAGGTGTTATTGGTTTATTCCCAGCAAACCGTGTGGGCGATGATATAGAAATATACACCGACGAAACTCGAAAGGAGCTATTAACTACTTCGTGCCATTTGCGCCAGCAAACCGAAAAAACCGACTTTGCTAATTACTGTTTAGCCGATTACATTGCGCCAAAAGGCACACCTGATTACTTTGGCGCGTTTGCAGTAACAGGTGGCTTAGAAGAAGACGACTTAGCCAATGCGTTCGATGCCAAGCAAGATGACTACAATAAAATAATGATAAAAGCGGTTGCTGATAGGCTCGCAGAAGCCTTTGCCGAATACTTGCACGAGCAGGTGCGAAAAGAGTATTGGGGTTATGCACCCGATGAAAACCTGCCTAACGATGAGCTAATTCGCGAAAACTACCAAGGTATTCGCCCTGCACCGGGTTACCCAGCGTGCCCGGAGCATACTGAGAAAAAGAAAATTTGGCAGTTACTCGATACCGAAAAACGCATTGGTATGCAGCTCACCAGCTCATACGCCATGTGGCCAGGTGCCGCGGTATCAGGTTGGTACTTCTCACACCCACAAGCTAAATACTACGCGGTAGCAGCAGTACAGAAGGATCAGGTAGAAGACTACGCCAAGCGTACCAACATGACGCTAGAAGAAGCAGAACGTTGGTTGTCGCCTAATTTGGGGTATGAGCCGGAATAGGTGAGCGATAAGCTATCAGCAGTGAGTTTAATGATCTGACCCCGATAAAGTAGACTCGGGGTTTTATTCTGCGTACCGCGTATAATTACTAAGCTTTAGTATTTTTTTACTTATTGTAAGGCTCTTTTTAAACAAGATAACGTCTTCATAAGGTAAATAAATTTATGCATAGCAGTAGAAATCAAGCAACTTGACTGAGTCAATTTTAATGCATATAGTTGATTTGCTCATAAAATGGACAGCCTGTTTGTGAACGGTATTGGATATAATTAATGAGGGATTAAATATGATTAAATTAATAACTAAATCTGTAATACTGGGTTTGTTACTTTCAGCCTCATGCTTTGCTGAAAGCAACAATACTTCAAGCTCTTTCAACAGTAAGAATCAAGTGACAGCTAAAGTTGATTACTCTCAATACAATACTGTTTTAGAGGCCTCAGTTCTTGAATTGGCTCGTTCAGATAGAGCATATATTTCCTATGGTGAAAACGAGCAAGGTCCTAATTTAGGAAGCAACCGAGCCACAGATGCTGAAGCAAACCGTTTTTATTATGAACAATTTATTGATGATCCAGAATTAAAAAAGTCAATGGCAGCTATAAAAAGCAATCTTGTTAGCTACTTAGCAAATAGCCAACTTGATAAATTAAGTAATGAAGAGCAAACAGCATTTTGGTTAAACCTACACAATGCAACGGTGATAAATGAATTAGCTGAGCGCTATCCAAAAGATACACATAGTTTATCTTATGATGTGTTTGATAAAAGCAGCTTCTTTTACAAAAAACAGTTCACTTATAATGGTCAGGCACTTAGTTTAGATGATATTGAATACAAAATATTAATGCCACTGAATAAAAACAATCCTCTTATTATGTACGGTTTTTATAAGGGTTATATCGGTTCTCCGAATATCAGAACTCAGGCATACACAGCTAATAACCTAATGTCTTCATTAATAGATAATGCCCAAGAGTTTATTAATTCAAATAGAGGGACAAATTACAGCAGTAACCTCCTTAATGTGTCAACCATGTACAAAGATAAGAAAGCATACTTTAATGACTTTAATAATGACTTGATTTCTCACTTAAGTTTGTATGCAAATAACGATTTACTCAGAAAATTAAAAACTAAAAAAACAGCTCTTTTTACTATCGATAATTATGACATTACCGATGTTACTGGTCCTAAGCACCGTGACTCTTACGATATTATTACTAGTAAATGGAAGAAAGCCTTGTTGATCCCCATGCATAGCTTTCCTCGTTTAAACGATCTAAATATTCCAGCTAAGCGAATTGTTATTCTTAGGGAGTTACAAAGAAAAAATAATTTGTTAAAAACAAATGTAAGTGGTGAAAACGCCTATTACGCTAAAAACTAATGATATAGTCCCTATTAAAAATGCGTACTAAATGCGCATTTTTTATATTTATTCTTCTTTATTTCTCTCACTAAGAACTATTGTTGGTTGATTAGCATAAACAACTAGGCAATTTTATGAAAACAATCGGCATGCTCGGAGGTATGAGTTGGGAGTCAACAGCCAGCTATTACAAAGTTTTAAACGAAGGCGTTAAAAACTCATTGGGTGGACTACATTCTGCCAAAATTTGTATGGTGAGCGTCGATTTTGCAAAAATTGAAGCGCTGCAGCATCAAGGCGATTGGCAACAAACAGCTAAGTTACTCACCAAGGCGGCTAAATCTGTTGAGGCTGGTGGTGCCGACTTTTTACTTATTTGTACCAACACTATGCATAAAGTGGCCGATGAGATTGCTAGTAATATTACCATTCCCATTTTGCACATCGCCGATGCCACCGCCGAGCAATTAAAGCACGATAACATTACGCGAGTAGGATTGTTGGGAACGCAATTTACAATGGAGCAAAACTTTTACAAAGAGCGTTTAACCGATAAGCATAACATTGAGGTATTAATACCTGAGCCGAATGAGCGAAAGCGAGTGCACGAGGTTATTTATTCGCAGTTATGCCAAGGGATTATTGATGACGATTCGCGAGCCGATTATGTGCGTATTATAGAGCGATTATTTGAGCAAGGCGCGCAGGCCATCATTTTAGGCTGTACTGAAATCGCCTTGTTGGTAAAGTCACAACATACGCAGGTTCCGCTTTACGACACCACCAAAATACATGCCGAAGCAGCAGTGAAGTTAGCGCTGGCAAAATAGTTAAGCTTGAGATAACAAAAAACCGCCAATTGGCGGTTTTTTATTAGCAAGTAAAGCTTTTAACACGCTTTATATTAATGACCTTTCTCAAAGTCATTTACTTCGCGCTCGGCTTCATCTTTGGATTTACCGTATTTTTGCTGAATTTTACCAACAAGCTCGGTACGGCTACCTTTAATTTTATCTAAATCATCGTTGGTAAGATCGCCCCATTTTTGTTGCGCTTTACCTTTAAGTTCTTTCCAGTTTCCTTCGATACGATCGCTATTCATAATTAGCTCCTTATTAAGAGTGATGATTTTTCATTTTAAAAGCGTTACTAATAAAATGATTTTTAACGTTCAATTATATAGGTGCAAAGCCTATACCAGAAAGTGAAATATTAAGTTTTAGCTATATATCAAGCAGTTATGATATTTTGGTGCGTAAAGCTTTTTAGCTGGTGGCGAGTTTTATAAAAATTCTGCAGGGTGGCTTGTAATTATTTCAGGGACTGTTACTTCAGGGGGGATTATTACAGGAACACTGTGCTGGATTTTATAAGAACAAAAAAAGCGAGCTATTAAAGCTCGCTTTGCTGTTTAATAAAGGAATTAATGTCTAAAGTTTGGCATTAGCGCAGGAATGCCTGGCAGCATACCTACCAGTGCCATTACACCGGTTAATAACACAAACATTATAAGTGGGATGACCCAGCGACTCATTCGCGATAAATCAGCACTTCTTTCTTTACAGCCAATAAGGCCTAAGTTATCAAGTAGCATAGTTAGTGACCAACCAAATGCAGGGTTTACTAGGCTTGATGCAAACACCACAATGGCGGCTGATTGGGTGGTTTTACCTTCTCGGGTCATTTCCATACCCGCTTCAAGTAGTGGAATAAACACCCCTACAATTAAGGCAACACACAATACTGGCTGCCAAATAGCTAAGTCCATTGGGTAACCCCAAACACCCGCGATAATACAAAATAACGCAGTTAAAATTGCGCCTGCAGGAATAGGGCGTTTTGCAATAGCAGCAGGAACAATGTAAGTGCCCCAAGATGACGCAAAGTTAGCACCGCCTAATAGCGAGCCAAAGGTTTGTCTTGTTGATGCGCTAAGCATGGTATCGTCAATATTCATTTGTACTTTTTCAGTACGCTCTGGGTAACTAATTTTTTGAAATACTTGATGGCCTAAAAAGTCAGGCGACCACATAGCAACCGCTAAAACTGCAAAAGGAAGTACAACCACAAAGCTTTCTGCTGTTGGTAAGCCAAGCATCCAGCCGGTGTTTTCGCCCCACCAGTACATAGGGTTCATGTTTGGTAAGCCCGGTGCAGTATGAAACTCAAACGGTGCGCCCAATGCAAAAGCAGTAAAACCACCAATTAAACAGCTCAGAGGCACGGCTAACCAGCGTTTTTTGTAATGCTCCAATAAAGCATAAAGTAAAATTGTGGCTAAGATTACGATAAAGGCAATATGGGTCATTTGAATTTCTTCAGCCCATGCAAATAGTTTTTTAACCTGAGAAATGGTACCCACAAAGCCTAAATAGAGAAGCAAGCCACCACATACCCCTTTACTGGTGAGCTTGGCCATGAGACTGCCGCCTTTACTAAATGCTAATATCAATCCAAAGGCACCTATGAGCAAACCAAAGGCCATAGGGTGTCCGCCTGCGGCAACCACAATAGGAATTAATGGAATGAGTGGGCCATGAGTACCCGCTAAGTTAGCGGTCGGTAAAATAAAGCCAGAAAATAGTAAAATAAATAACGAAACAATTAAAAGTTCGTAGCGTACGTTTTCAAGTACAAAGCCATCACTCAACCCCAAAGGGCCTGCAAAAGTGGCAGCAATGGCTGCAACCATCACAACTTTACCTATAGTTGCGGCCATCGCTGGAATGGTGTCTTCAAATTCAAAGCGATAATCTCTAAACGGTAAATTTGGACGCCAGCGTTTTGGCTGCATAATTTGCAGCTCGTGCTCTAGGTAAGCGTCGCGACTTTCAAACTCAGAGCTGGGTTTATGAAGATTTTCATAGCTATCGGACACGGTTTGAGTATCCGCTCCTGGTATAGCATCAGATGAATTATCATCTAGCGGCTTGGTGGTCATGACTTCTCCTGCAACTTAGTTGCTAACTCAAAATAAAAATACAGCTTTTACAAAGCAAATGAACGTTGAGTGCGCAGGGTAAAACAGCTTGCTACAGATTGTAATTAGGCAAAAGGTAGTGCATAGCCCAGTTTAACGCTTTGTAAGTGTTAACAAAAATAGCAAAGGGATGTGTTGTAACTGGCTTGTTAAATTTAAAAGTTCTTTAAATTCAGTGGTTTATTGTTTTGTTTTTACAGTGTGATCTTGTCATGCAGAATAGCGAAAAGGTCATGAAATCAGCAGATTCAGCAGCAATCATTCTTTAGTCTAATAAAGGTGACGTTAGCCGCTATTTGCTTATTATAAATACAATTAGCCGCAAAGTTGCACAAAAGCTAATAATACTAAGTTTTAGCGGAACAACTATTTTTGGACTCAAGATAGGGTTTTAAAAGGTAATAATAGGAGTAAAGTAAAAATATAGCGCAAAGTGACTAAACAAGAAAATGCCTTTATGTAATGTATTTATAAAGGCATTTCTGGGTAAGCTTGTTTGTTTTCACCGCCAGTTAAGCGCTGTAATAACCGACGTTGGCTTGAGAGTAATTGCCCTGAGCGTTCATTCATTATTTTGCAGGTTTTAGTTTTTAGCTCAAGCTGATGCAATAGCTTAGTAGTAAGGGTGTTTATATCAACAGGTAGAAGCGCGGTTAATTGTGCTAAACCTTCTTTGCCACCTTGTAAGCCTAAACTCACCAAAAAGCCATCGCGCTGGTTGTGCGATTCATTTAAGCTTTCTAAAAAGCCGAGCATTTTTTTATTATGTGTTTCTAGCTGCACATTACGTTGGCTTAGCAATTCGTATTGCGTTTCAAGTAATTCAATTAATGCGTCTAGCTTAATAATGTCTTGTTGCAGACTTACAATATACTCTTTTACAGTTTTCATTTTTTATGAAGTTCAACCATAGCGTTAACGGTTTCATCAATGTTAATTTTAAATTCACCACTGGCAATTGCCGCTTTCATCATGGCTACTTTATCCATATCAACGTCTGGCTTTGCAGCTAAATCTTGAAATGTTGAGTCTATTGATTTACTTAATGCACTCACTGAGTTTGCTTGCTCTTGTTTAGTCGCTACAGGTTGTTGCTCTGGTTTTACATCCAGTGAAGAACGCTGGTTTGTTTTTTGGCTTTGCTCTAACGCAGTGGTTGTTATTGCACTTATATTCATTGTTTATTACCTAATTCGTTTATCGAATTTATATTGCTTAGTTTATATCAGCGACCAAGTACAAGCATTACTTAACTTTTATTTCGACATTTTTTAAAATGCCGCCTCTGCCACACCTTGCGCAATTACTCTACCTTGAACTACTTTTTTTGATGATAAATTTTTTACATTAATAACCTCACCAAGCTGACCATCTTCAAGAGCAATGGCTTTAACATTGGCCGAGAAAGTTGCGGTATTTATTTGCAGTGAAATATGCTCATTTTTATTGATTAAATACTGCTTTTCTAGGTAGCGGGTGGAGATCACCGTTCCTTTATCAATCTCGCGTTTAACGGTGAGTCCAACTAGCTGATCAATACCGGTTTCGCCTTGATGGCGGTGCTTGCCTAAATCCACGCTTTTATATTCTAAGTCTTGCTTATTAAGCACTTTACCTCGGTTTAAAGTGTGCTTGGCAGCTACTAGGTTTATCCACACACTTACTTTGGCACTGGCCCTAAAACGCCAAGCAGGCGATGGGCAAGATACAGAAATACTCACCCTGCCTGCAGGTGGCGTGTGATTTTGTGAGCGAGTGATTTGCAATTCATCACAGCTTAAATTTTCGCTGCCTTTAGGAATAAATAATTCTATATCTTGTCGCTGACTTTGCGAATTAACCGAGCGCAAATAGCTCTTAATTTCACTGTGCAAAAACTGCCGAATTTCTTTATCAAAATTAATGGGGATGGCCATAGCATGGGCTGGCAGAAGTCCAATAGTTAAAAGTAAGCGGAAAAGCCAACGCTTCCCTTGGGGAAGTTTAGCTTCCGTGTGTTGGGTTGTTTTTTGCTCTTTTTTTATGTAAGTCATTGAAAAAATATACTTTTAAAAGTTGGCATAAAGGTTGTTATACACAAGGTAGAAAGTGTATGCGAAGCGCGAAAGCATACAAGAAACAAAAATTAGAGGCAACAATGGAACTATTTGATAAAGCGTTAGGTGTTCACCCTTTTTCAATGAAATTAAGGTTAGACAGAGCAGAAGTCATTGCCAGTAACTTGGCTAATGTTGACACGCCTGGGTTTAAATCTCGAGATGTAGATTACCGTCAAATTATGCAAAGTGTTTCATCCAGTTTTTCGCAAAACAGAGATATTGATTTTGCTGGTGTACAAACGGATGAACTTAAATATCGCGTTCCTTATCAACCATCAAGTGATGGCAACACTGTTGAGTTAAATATTGAGCAAGCAAAATTTGCCAGCAACAGTATGGATTTTCAAACCAGTTTGACCTTCTTAAATATGAAAATAAATGGCTTACATAAAGTTATTTCAGGGAAATCATAATGTCTTTTAATTCAATTTATGACGCTAGCGGCAGCGCCATGCGCGCTCAAGTTATTCGCCTCGATACCATTGCATCTAACCTAGCCAATGCCGATACCGCAGCCGGTTCAGAAGCCGACGCTTACAAGGCACTTAAACCAGTATTTTCTGCTTTGTACAAACAAACACAAGACAGCCAATCAATTTCAGCCTCGGTTGATGTATTAGGGATCACTGAGTCAAATCGTGCGGTAGAGCAGCGCTACGAGCCAAATAACCCAATTGCTAACAACGATGGTTATGTATTTTACTCCAACGTAAATGCACTTGAAGAAATGGCCGACATGATGTCTGCAAGTCGTAGCTACCAAACATCTGTTGAAGTTATGGGGCGTGTAAATAGCATGCAGCAAAGCATTCTTAAGTTAGGACAATAATTTTATGCAAGTTAATTCAGCCGTTCCAAGCGCAGCCGACGGGGCAAAAAACACCACGAATATTGCCGGTAATAGTTCAGCAGATGAAATGTCGACCATGTTTTTAGAGTTACTCGTTGCGCAAATCAGCAATCAAAATCCATTACAACCTATGGACGGCACCCAATATGTGAGCCAGCTTGCGGAGTTTTCTAATGTTGAGTCGTTACAAAGCATTCGCCAAAACACCGCCGATGGTTTGGATTATGTGAGCAGCTTAGCGGTGCTTGAAGCCACTAATATGGTTAGTCAAACGGTTGATGTGCAAGCAAGCAGTATTGCCCTTGAACAAGATGGCAGTGTCTCTGGCATGGTTAATTTAGGGGAACCCGCAGACTCTGTCACTGTGCAACTTTATAACCAAGATGGTGAATTAGTTGAAGAAAAACAACTGCCTTATTCTGGAGTCGGTTCATTGCGTTTTGAATTTGAAAACCAAGAAGCCGGTGCGTATGCAGTGAGAGCGTATGCCACTACTGAAGATGTACCAAAGCAGCTTGATACTTGGCTAAGTGGTGAGGTTGAGCGTGTTTCTGTAGGTAAATCGTTAGAAGATATTTTATTACAAGTCGATGGTTTGGGTAATTTTGGTATCACTGAAATTAATCAAGTGGCATAAATAAGAGGAATAAATAATATGTCTATGTTCAATATAGGATTAAGTGGTCTTAAAAGTACCCAAACAGGATTAGAAGTAACCAGTAATAATATTGCTAACTCGGGTACTGCTGGTTATAAAAATAACACCGCAGAATTTGCCGCGGTTTATAACGGCAGTCAACGCGGTGGCGTTAAAGTTGCCAATGTTAAAGAAGATTTTGTCACCGGTGGTGAAATTGTGCGCACTGGTAATGCGCTGGATATTGCTATTGATGGCCAAGGTTTTTTTGCCATATCAGAAAACGGCCGCACGGCTTACACCCAAGCAGGCCAGTTTCAGTTAGATAACGACTTAAATATTGTTAATGCCAACGGCGGCAAACTACAAGGTTTTGGCGTGTCTCAGGTTGATGGTGGTGATCCGACAATTGTACCGGGTGTGTTAACCGATTTAAAAATTGAAGCCTCAAACATAGAAGCACAAGCTAGCACTAATATTAACTTTAACGGTAACTTAAGTTCTTCTAGCGACGTGATTGCTTATCCAACAGCTCCTGCGGTATTTGATCCTAAAGATGGTAGCCAATATAACTTTTCTCAATCTACCGAAGTATTCGACTCCTTAGGTAACAGCCATGTAATGACCCAGTATTTTAACCATACGGGTAGCAACGAATGGCAAGCGATGTTTTTCTTAGATGGTAAACCCCTTACTCAAGCTCAGCTTTCAGCGCTTGGTGCGACGACAGGTACTCAAGCTATTGATGATGGTGCGGGTGGTTCAATTAACGCCGGTACCATTACACTTAACTTTGATACCGATGGCCAAATGGTGCCGTTTTCAGGCGACTTAACGGCGGTTGATTTAGAGGTACCTATTACTTCAACGCCAGGTAATGCAGAAATAACCAGTGGCGCAGCAGCATTAAATATCGCGCTTAAATTCGATGGTACAACGCAGTTTGGTTCAAGTTTCAGTGTTAACGAAAACGATGCCAACGGCTATACCTCAGGGGCGTTTTCTGGTGTAAAAGTTGAAGACGACGGCCGTGTATTTGCAACATTTACTAACGGTGAATCTAAATTACAAGGTCAGGTTGTACTTGCCTCGTTTGCGAATGTTGATGGTTTAGAGCAAGGCAGTAATACCGTGTGGTATCAAACTGAAGAGTCAGGCTCTGCACTTTATGGCGAGCCAGAAAGTGGCTCACTGGGTAAATTACTGTCGGGTTCATTTATGGGCTCAAATGTTGATATTAGTGAACAGCTGGTTGGCTTAATGTCATTTCAACAAAATTACCAAGCCAATGCTAAAACCATCAGCAGTGCTGATGAAATGATGCAAATTTTATTTAGTAATACCTAAGGAAGCTAAGCGTGGAAAAGTTAATTTATACCGCCGTTTCGGGTGCTGAACTTAATAATACCGCCTTACGCGTTGCTGCAAATAACTTAGCAAATGTTAGCACTGTAGGTTTTAAGGCCGACTTAGAGCAAGCGCAATCAATGATGGTACAAGGCGAGGGCTTTCGTACTCGTTACCACGCGCAACTAACACCAGTAACTACTGACTTATCGTCAGGGCCAATCATGGATACTGGCCGTAATCTTGATATAGCGCTGAGCAATGGCGGTTATTTAGAGGTGATGGATGACAATGGCGAACCGGCTTATACCCGCGCGGGTAATTTAGTGGTTGATGCCGATGGCTTTATTACTGTTAATGGTCGACGTGTGCAAGGTGACGGTGGCGATATTCAACTTCCTGAGTTTGGTGATATTGAAATTGGCTCAAACGGCATGATCAACTTAACCCCCATTGGCGGTGGTGTAATTGCAGAAGATGCGCAAATTAAATTAGCCAGTACCGATGCAAACTTAATCAAAGGTGCTGATGGCTTACTCAGAGCTAACGATTTACAGCCGCTTGAAGCCGACGAAACAATTACAGTAAGAACCGGTGCTTTAGAAGGTTCTAATGTGAATGCCGTGGCTGAAATGATCAAAACAATGAATATCAGTCGCCAATTTGAAATGAACGTAAAAATGATGAAGTCTGCTGACGAATTAGCGACCAGCGGCAATAAGCTTATCAGTGGACGTGGGTAAATAGGAAGCCAAACATGAATTCAGCATTATGGGTGAGTAAAACCGGTCTTGCAGCGCAAGATTTAAGAATGACAACAATATCTAATAACCTCGCGAACGTGAGCACTGCCGGTTTTAAAAAAGACAGAGCGGTATTTGAAGACTTATTTTACCAAGTACAAAAACAACCTGGCGCGCAGGTAGATGAGCTTAATCAGCTGCCATCTGGGATTCAGGTTGGAACCGGTGTGCGTATTAACGGCACGCAAAAGCAATTTACCGAAGGTAGTTTTGAAACAACCAGTAACCAGTTAGATGTGGCCATTGCTGGGCAAGGTTTCTTTCAAATTGAAAGCCCTGACGGCGAGTTATTATTTACCCGTAACGGTCAGTTTCAGCTTAACTCTGAGTCATTACTGGTAAATAGCAACGGCTTACCATTAGCACAAAATATTGCGCTACCAGAGGGCACCACTAAAGTAAGTATTGGCACCGACGGCACCGTTACTGCGGTAGTAGGTAAGGATGCGCAAGCGGTTGAGTTAGGCCAAATGTTAACGGTTAACTTTGCAAACCCTGCAGGCTTACAGAGCTTAGGTGGCAATTTGTACCGCGAAACAGCGGCATCCGGTGAACCTGTTGAGGGTATCCCCGGTGAAGATGCTTTTGGGGGCTTACAACAATTTACTATTGAAGGCTCAAACGTGAGCGTCGTTGATGAAATGGTGAGCATGATTGCCGTACAGCGCGCTTACGAGATGAACGCTAAAGTAGTCTCTGCGGCAGATGAAATGCTGCGCTTTATAAACCAAAACGTATGATTATGATGAATAAGTTAACATTATTTTTGCTGCTTTTAGGTGTTGCTGGTTGTAGCAATACCCCATCAAAAACCCAAATGGTGGAATGCGAAGTGGTGTATGGGGAAGTGAAATGTCCACAAAGCACCACTCAAAAATCAGTTCAAGACTATGAAATAAGCCAAGATGCCTATGCACAGGGTTTGAATCAGCAAGATGGTAGCTTATTTCAAGATAACTATATGTTTTCTTTGTATGCAGATAAACGTGCTTACCGAGTTGGCGATATTTTAACTGTGGTGCTTAACGAGCGCACGCAATCAAGTAAAAGTGCCGATTCGAGTTTAGATAAAAGTACCGACTTGGATGTTTCAGTGCCAGTTGCTGGTGCACTCAATGTAGCTGATTTTAATTTGGGTATAGGCTCGAGTGCCAAGTTTGACGGTGAAAGCAGCGCCAGCCAACAAAACTTCCTCAGTGGCGCTATTACCGTGCGGGTTAATCATGTTTTATCTAATGGGTCGCTGGTTATTAAAGGGCGTAAGCAAATTAAACTTAACCAAGGCGATGAATACATTGAAATTGAAGGGCTAGTTCGCCCTGGCGATATTGATGTAAGTAACCGTGTTTCGTCGCTTCGTATTGCTGAAGCGCAAATAAGCTATACCGGCAAAGGCACATTGGCTGATGCGAATCGTCCAGGTTGGTTTACCACTTTATTTACCCGATTCTTAAACCCGTTCTAAGGGATTACTGAGGTTTTAATGAAATATTTACTATTAATGCTAGTGTGCTTTTTTAGCCTATTAGCGCCTGCAACTGTGACCGCCAAAGCACGTCCATTATTAGATATTGTTGATGTGCTAGGTGTGCGAGAAAACCAACTCGTGGGTTACGGTTTAGTAGTGGGCTTGCCGGGGTCGGGTGATAAAGCCCAAGTAAAATTTGCCGGCCAATCGCTAAGTAATATGCTAAAGCAATTTGGTGTCTCTGTAGATGAAGAGCGATTACCAAAATCAAAAAATATAGCGGCTGTTGCTGTCCATGCTACGTTGCCGCCTATGGGAAGCCCAGGCCAAGCCATTGATGTAACTGTGAACTCATTGGGTGATGCAAAAAGCTTACATGGTGGCAGCTTAATGTTGACCCCGTTAAAGGGGGTTGATGGCAAAGTGTATGCGCTAGCACAAGGTAATTTAGTGGTGGGCGGCATTAATGCTAGCGGTAAAAGTGGCTCCTCGGTGACTGTTAATGTGCCTACTTCAGGGCTTATTCCTAATGGTGCAATTATTGAGCGCAGTGTTATGGCTATGTATGAAAGTCAAAGTGATGTAATTCTTAATTTAAAAGATCCAAATTATCAAACTGCCCGCAATGTTGTACGTGCTATTAATAAAGTATTTGGGCCTGATGTAGCTACTGCTGAAAACTGGGCGCGCTTAGTGGTTAGTGCGCCAAGCGATGCCAATAGTCGCAACACGTTTATGTCGATGCTACAAGATATTACTGTAGAGCAAGGTTCTGAGCGCCCAAAAATTGTATTTAATAGCCGCACAGGTACTGTCGTAATGAACAATACAGTGCGAGTTAATCAGGCTGCGGTTAACCATGGCAATTTAACCATTACCATAAGTGAACAAGAGCAAGTGTCGCAACCAGGGCCGTTTTCAAATGGCCAAACTACGACCACGCAATCAAGTGATATCACAGTAGATCAACAACAAAAAAATATGCTGTTGTGGCCTGAAGGCACCTCATTAGATGAAATTGTAAAAGCGGTAAATGCACTTGGCGCAACGCCAGCCGAGCTTATGTCGATATTAATTGCACTTGATAATGCTGGGGCTCTAGAAGCCGAGCTATTAGTTATTTAAAGGAAATAGCCATGAAAATAGAGTCATCAACCCAATTATCTCAGTCATTAGCGATTGACCCCACTCATCTTGAAAACATTACTGGTAACAGTGAGGCAGGCGTTAAACAGGCGGCAGAGCAGTTTGAAGCCATTTTTTTACAGCTGGTATTAAAAAGTATGGATAGCACCACCAAAACTATGGCCGGTGACAATGGTTTTTTTAATAGTAACGAGCAAGCGCAATTTAGAGATATGCATAATGCTCAAACCGCGCAGCATTTAGCGTCAACTCATCAACTGGGTTTAGCCGAAGCGATTGTTAAGCAGTTTGATGAGAAAATTGCCCCCATAGAAAATACATTTAAGAATAGCCAAAGCTTGGTCGCTAATGATCAACATAAAGGTGCTGAAAGCGTTGAGCCAACCCAAAGCTATGATATTTATGCGGGGTCGGCATTTGTTCAGCCATTGAATGCTAATACGATTAGGTAGTTAATTATGTCTATGTTAAATAACGCGTTAAGCGGCCTCAATGCTGCAAATATTGCGCTGACTGTGTCAGGGCAAAATGTCGCGAATGCAGCCGTTGAGGGTTATTCGCGTCAGCAAGCTCAATTTAAAACCTCTAATGTATATTTAGGCGGGGTTGAGGTGGCGTCTGTTGATCGGGTTGTTGACGCCTTTTTAAATGACGATATTTGGCGCACTAATTCTGATACCACTTATTATGAAAACAAACAGTCATACCTAGGTTTTATTGAGCAAATCATTGGTACCGACTCGTTAAACTTAAATAACTCTCTTGCAAGCCTAACAGATGCACTCAATGCTGCAGCAACCAAGCCTGATTCACAGGCTTTCAGGCAACAATTTTTATCCTCTGCAGAGGGCTTTATGCAAGATATTGCGCAAATTAATGGCGCTTTGGCAGGACAAGCAACAAAGTTAAATGCACAAATGAGTAATGTGGCGCTTAATGTGTCTTCTATTACTAAGCAAATAGCCGAAATTAACAGTAGCATTGGATTAGCAACAGCAAACAAGCAATCAACCGCAGAGTTAAAAGATAATCGAGAACGCCTAGTAAACCAGTTATCAGGGCATATTGGCGTATCTATTGTTGAGCGAGATAATGGCTTTATTGATATTAGTACCTTAAGTGGTGCTCCGCTGGTGGTAGGGAGTAAAGCGGCATCAATCTCAGTAAATGGAACAACAGTAACGAGTAACTTTATTGGTCAAGAATTCACCCTTGATAAAAACGTTGGTGGTCAATTTGGTGGCTTAATAAGCGTTGATAACGATGTAATAAAACCAACCCTTGCAACCTTAAATAGCTTAGTTGCCGACCTTGCCGATGATATGAACGGTGCATTACAAAGTGGTTTTGATTTAAATAACGACCCCGGTGAAGCACTGTTTACATACAACCCATTAAACCCATTAGGGACGATTGAGATTAACCCTGCGATCACCACTGATAAACTTGGTTTTAAAGACAGTAGTACCTCAGGACCTGGTGATAATTCTAATATTGCTAATATTGTTGCTTCAATGGCAGGAAAAGGCGATAAGTTTACGTTATTAGTAGGAGATCTTGCTATTACTAGTAAGCAAAACTTAAATAGCATTACCACCGCTACTAATTTAAGTGAAAACGCCATTGCTGCACGCGATAGCTACAGCGGTGTAAACCTTGATGAAGAAGCGGCAAATTTAATGCATTTTCAACAAATGTATAGTGCCAATGCCAAAGTAATTAGCACGGCAGATCAAATGTTTAAATCTTTACTGCAAATGTTTTAAAGGGCAATGTTATGCGAGTTAGTAGTCACCAGTTTCATTTAAATTCAATTAAAAACATTCAAAGTAATACTGAAAACTTTAACGAAAAGTCAATTCAGCTGGCAACCAATAAGCGAATTCTTAAGCCCTCAGATGATCCGCTTGGCACCGTGATGATCATGAACTTAGGTTCAGAAATTAAATCACTAGAGCAATACAAAACCAATATGGATGCGGTTAACTTTTCATTAGGTCAACAAGAAGTACAGCTAACCGGTATTGTTAACCAAATATATTCACTGCAAAGTTTAATTACCACCGCCGCCGATGGCTCAATGGGTGAGGCTGAAATAAAAGCACTCGGCCAAGAAATGAGTGTGGCTTTCCCGGCAATTGTTGATTTACTAAATGCTACCGACAGCGATGGGCAATATTTTTTTTCAGGCAGTAAAACCGATGAAAAACCCTTTCAAATTGATGCCACGGGTAATTATGTTTATGCCGGTGACGATATTGTCAGAGAAGTCGCTGTATCTGACGACTCAAGTGTAAAAAACAATATCGTAGGTAATGATTTAGACCCCGGTGCCGGTTTTTTAAATGCCATGCAAGACTATCTTGTTGATGTAAATAATCCGCCAGCAGGTGGTGTTGGCAATCAATCACGGGTGATGATAGATAAATTAGCTGACTTTTTAGGTACTATTAGTAGCCAAGTGACCACCATAGGCTCTACTATGGCTTCGCTTGATTCGATTACTACCAGTAATCTAGATATCACCACATTTACGGTTAACTTGCAGGACGATTTGAGTGCTGTAGATTATCCAGAAGCGTTTATTTCGATGAATGAATCTATGGCGGCGTATGAATCATCGATGCAGGTTTACTCGACAGTAAGTAAACTTTCATTGTTTTCATACATTTAAAATTATAATACTTTCAGGAACTAACTATGCTGGTTAAAAGTAGCGAAAAAGCGCAAGCAATTGACTTGGTTAATACCAATAAATCGGATGCACTCGTTACATCAACAAAGGATTCTGCTAACAATTTGTGGAAAAACAAAATTGTTGCCAGAGAGGACCAAGTTAAAGTACTGACTGGCTGGGCGCAGCGCGGGGCACTGAGTCAAGCGCTAGCAAAAGCCGAACAAAGCGAAAGCACTATTCGTAATTTGTATATGGGGCTTGAAAAATTAGCACAACAATTAAATACCCAAGCTGCTAACACTCAGCCACAACCCATGCAACAACAGCAAATTAAAGTGCAAATAGCGTCATTACAAAACACAGCAAATAAAAAAGGCTCAGGACTTGATACCCAGCTGAAAATAACGGATCCAAATCGCGCTATTAGCAAACAGCTTAATGCAAATATAGACCTGCTTAGCGCACGTCCACATGAAGAAAATATCCAGTTAGTGATGGGTCGCTCGGGCAAATCATTAAGCTTAAAGATACCAGCCTATCAAGATGAAAAAACCAATTTAACTGCCATTCAAAATGCGTTTGCACCACATCATATAAATGTTGAGCTTAATCGTGAAAACCGTCTGCTTTTTAGTGCGCAAAAAGATAATGCGGCTCCACTTTTAGAGCCTTGGGTGATGAGTGGTCAAGGTGTACGAATTGCTGCAGGAAACCCGATTTCTTTGCAGCTCAATGATTTAGATAACCCTCTGAATGAACTTGCTAAAATAGCCGATAAAAATGCCACTATTGCTCAGCACCGAGAGCAAATCCAAACTGCGCAGCGCCATTTAAAAGCGAATTTAATAAAAATTCAGGCACAAAAACAACAATTACAAAGCCAATTAGAGCAGCTTGACTCTGCTAGTTCATTAGCTAACACTGATGAACTACTTGCTTTAAGTCTAGGGGTTAAACAGCATATGCAAAACCCTGGGGTAAATAGTGTAGCTGCGATTATGTCGCAGGCAAACATTACCCGTAATATGGTGCAATACTCACTCACTTAATTTTTTAATGCAGCAAGCTAGTATTGCTGCATCTTTTTTTATTTCTATTATTCCTCTTATCTGCTTTTAGCTAGCGAAAATGCCTATTTTACCCGCTTTGAATACATTGCTTAAAAAAATATAAAAAATAATTAGAAAAAAGTTTAGGTAATTAAAAATATGGTCGCTCTTAGTTATTAGAAGGTGATTTAGGTTCACTAATTACTTTAGCTATTAATTCAAAGAGGAAATAAACATGGCTTTATCAATTCAATCAAACATGGCTTCAATGTCAATCCAAAACCAACTTGGTCGTAGCAACAACGATTTGTCTACAGCACTTGAGCGTTTAGGTTCTGGTTTTAAAATTAACTCTGCTAAAGATGACGCGGCTGGTCTACAAATCGCTTCACGCTTAAACGCACAGGTACGTGGTCAAGACGCTGGTTTATATAACGGTAACAATGCTATGTCTATGATGCAAACTGCTGAAGGTGCGTTTGATGAAATGACTAACATTGCTTACCGCATGAAAGAACTTGCTACTCAAGGTTCAAGTGATACAAACGGTGCAAAAGAATGGGCTGCACAAAGTGCAGAATACACAGCACTAGCTACTGAGCTTACAAACATCATGGACAACACATCGTTTGGTGATGGAACTAAACTTTTAGCAGCTACTGGTAAGTTTGGTGCAGGTGCGGTTAACTTCCAAGTAGGTTCAAGTGCAGCAGAAACCCTTAATGTTGATATTTCTACTCAGTTAGGTGCTGTAACAACAGCCATTGGTTCTGCTGCTGCATTTACTGACGTTGCAACAGCACAAGCGCAGATTGCGTTTGTTGATACTTTAGTTGGCGAAATTGGTACTGCACGTTCAACGCTTGGTGCATCAATGAACCGTCTTGACCATACAATGACTAACGTATCTAACATGAAGCAAAACACTCAAGCTGCTGTAGGTACGTTAATGGACGCTGATTTTGCTGCTGAAACATCAAACATGACTAAGCAACAATTGCTAATGAACTCTGGTATCTCGGTACTGAGCACAGCTAACAGCACAACACAAATGATTGGTTCACTACTTCGTTAATAGTGATTAATCAATTAAGTATGCATAGCTACACCTAAGGTGTAGCTATTATTGTTTATAGTCATAAGTAAAAATATTTACTTTAGATTTTTTTGCTTATAACTAAAATGCTTGGAGATTAAAATGAGCTCTGCAATAGGAATCAATCCTGGGCAATTAGCCTCACAATATACACAAATTGAGCGTAGCGCTAAAGATCAGCAATTAAGTACTAAAAGTAGCCTTTTTAGCAATCAAATTAAGGCGTTTGATAGCCTGAAAAGTAATTTATCAAACTTTTTTGATGACTTACAAACCAATCTTAAAGATACCAGTAGCTTGTTTGCTAACACCGCTACGGTGAGCAATTCATCCGCATTAGCAGTAACAGCAAGCGGCACAGCAGCCAGCGGTGAGTACGATGTATTTGTCGAGCAATTAGCACAAGCACACCAAGTGGCATTGAGTTTTGATCCGGCTAAAGCTTTAACCACGGATGGTGAGTTAAGTATTGATTTGGCAGGCAGTGCGTTTAGTGTTGACTTTGCAAGCCTTGGCGCCGATGCATCATTAACTGATGTTGCAAATGCCATCAACTCACATGTTGATAATAGTGGTGTTAAAGCCTCTGTTGTGCGCTCTGGCACAGAAACCTTTTTAACTTTAACCAGTGCTGAGTCGGGTGCTGCTAATCAGGTGGGGGTGAGCTTTACTGTAGGTACGGATGCCAATGGCAGTGATATCACCAATGCTATAACAAACAAACAAGATTTAACATTAGCGCAAGATGCGATTGTCAAGCTAGGAGCTAACTCAGCACTGACAATCACTTCAAGCAGTAATAAACTCGATACGGTTATTGATGGGGTAACGATTGATTTAACGCAGGCGCAGTCGCTGGGCGATCAGCCAATTCATATATCAATTAACCAAGATCAAGAAAGCTCTAAAGAAAACATTCAAAGTTTTGTGGATAAATTTAATTCGCTCACCAATGGCATTACCAGTAACCAGTACTTAAAACGAGATAATATGGCTGCCGGCCTTGCTCGCTCTTTACGCAACGATTTTCAGGGTACGTTTGAAGGTAAAACCTTGTTCTCTGTGGGTATTGAATTTGATCGTAGCGGTAACTTAAAAATAGATAATAAAAAACTTGAAGAAGCTATGGCTACTAATCCTGAGCAGTTAACCAGCATGCTAACAGGTGAAAACGGGTTGTTATCTAAGCTGGAAACCCGCGTTGAGCCTTTCACTAAAAGCTATGGTTTGATGACGGATAAAAAGCAGTCATTGCAAGCGAGCTTAAATATAGTCAATAGGCAACAAAAAGATCATGAAGTGTCTATGGAGCAAGTGTACCAACGCTACTTGTCGCAGTTTACACAAATGCAACAGACTATTGCACAATTAGAATCTACAATGGGTCAATTTGGGAGCTAAACATAGATGTTAGATTTAAATGATGGCTTTTCAGCCTATAAAAGTACATCAGTAGATGCAAAAGCGGCCAGTGCCGATATTCATAAATTAGTATTGATGTTATTTGATGGTTTTTCAGATGAGCTTGAAAAAGTCACAGGCCACATAAAACAAAAAAGATACGATAAAAAAGCCGAAAGCATCGAAAAACTAATGCGCATTTTAGGCGGGCTTGAGGCCTCATTAGATCTTGAAAAAGGCGGTGAAGTAGCGCAAAACATGCAAAACCTTTATCAGCATTGTGGGCAAGCATTATTGCAAGCAAGTATAAAAAATGACTTGAGCTATATTGACTCCACCCGTGTAGTGATGACCAACTTGCAAGAAGGGTGGCAAGGCTTAGGTACACAATAAACAAATCTAAACCAGCTACCAATAGCTGGTTTTTTTCATTTTTAACACGGCTTTTTTATA
Organism: Pseudoalteromonas sp. S1612; assembly: GCF_005887175.1. Lineage (GTDB taxonomy): Bacteria > Pseudomonadota > Gammaproteobacteria > Enterobacterales > Alteromonadaceae > Pseudoalteromonas > Pseudoalteromonas undina. The sequence goes on from NZ_PNDH01000008.1 coordinate 92,710, forward strand.
TCTCCCCCCACTGCCTAAATAATTATTCAATTCATTATTAATAACATATCACTTCCTTCCGATGTGGAAGTTCCGCTTCCGCTTTTTGGGTTTTTATTTTATTTTTTGTTATAAAACAGTAGCTTAAAGTTGGCTTGTTTATTGCTAAATGAAATGTGAACTTATAATGAATTTAGTATTGCTAATGGAACACTCTCAAAAGTACGCAGCGCAAAAAATGGAACAATTACTTAGCACCATGGAAGATGCTATCCATGAGAGTAATTGGTATGAGGTTAAATCAGCCGATAAGCAGCTGCTTGCATTTTATAATGAACTGCAAAGTATGCCTTACTTTAGTTCAATGAAGGCTGAACAAAATAACTTAAAAGCACGTTACGTTGACTTAATCGACCTAGTGAGCCAAAAACAAGCGGCCATTAAAGTACAAATGCAGCGCCACCAGGAAGATAAAGAAGGTTTAATTGCGTATAAAAAAGTACAACAAGGACAGTCACTATGAGTATCCAAGCAAATACTATGGCGACAAAGACTGACTTTGGCAGTGCCACTAATAAACCAACCATATTAAAGAGCAGTACACCTGCAGATGCGCAAGAACAACAGAGCGAGCTTGAGCCGTTTACGCTTTCTTCAAAGCAACAGCAAACAAAACAGCAAAATGTGCAAGGTGAACAACCTCAAGAAAGTTCAGAACAACTAGCGCAAGAAGATGCCAGTGCAGAAACACAAGAAATAATAAATCCGTACTTTTTAAACACTGCAAATTATAATCTTGATAGCAGTAAAATAAACGCGCCTGTCACAAATTTACTCAACTCAAATAGTAACCTTGCTCTTGATAACGGCACTGCAGCAGTGGAAACACCACCAGCACAACTTGTTATTGATGAGCAGTTAAAGAGTAAGCCTTTAGAGACTCTGCACGAAGAAGGCATTATAACTCAAGAGTCAGCTAAAACTGCGTCTGTACAAAATATGACAGTGCATAGTGATGTTTTAACTGTGCCTGCTGCAGCTATAAATGTAACGCCAGCGAATACACCCGTTAATAAAGAATTAAATACACTCGATTTAGCCAAAGCACCACAAACATTGTATTCGCAAGCGCTTTTGAATCGATTAAATCAACCTTCGGTAGTGTTGAATACTTATGGACACGCGCAATCAAGTAGCCCAACCAATGAGCAACTAGCTGCACAACCGAGTATTGGGCTCAGTAAGCTCGAGCTTGCTGCACTGACACAAAACACGCAATCGAAACTTCTCAACGTTGAATCTCGTGAAGGCAGCAATCAAAAATCAGCATTAGTGAACGCTTTTTCATCTGCCGCACCTGCGACAGAGAGCTTTGAATGGCAAAAAGAGAAATTAAAAGAGGCTCCCAGTGAATGGGGGCAGCGTTTATTACATGTACTTGGCGATAAGGTAAAGCTGCAAATAGGCCAGCAACTTCAGCGTGCGCAAATTAGATTAGATCCCCCAAACCTAGGCAGTATTGAAATATCTATCAATATCGAAGGGGATAAAACCTCAGTCAGTTTAACTACGAGTAATGTGCAGGTTAGAGATGCCATAGCGCAAACTTTAGAGCAGTTACGCCAGTCTTTGTCGCAAAACTCAAATACCACAGTGGATGTTAATTTGAGTGATAAACAGCAGCAATCTCAACAGCAAAGCGATAATAGCGACATTGCAAATAATCATACCGAGGTGCCTTCAATGGATGATGACAACAGCACTCGCACACCTAAGTCGCCATTAGATTGGTTGGATTTATTAGTATAACTACCTTGGATTAAGAGAGATAAAAGTGAAAAAAATAATAATAGCCCTAACTGTAATTGCACTTATTGCGGCTGCATTTTTTGCGGGACAGTTTTTTAACGACAGTGACTCATCAAAAGAAGGTCCGCAAGCAGATATAACAAAAGTTGAATACCACGAAATGGAGCGCTTTATTATAAGCGTATCAGAGGACTCAATTGCCCGCTATTTAGTACTTGACTTGGTACTTGTTACTTCACCATCTGTATACAACACAGGCACAGAGGCGATGGAGCCGCTTGTAAGAAATGTACTGGTAAAACAGTTTGCCAATATGAGTCATAGCCAAGCAAAATCCGCTTTTAAAGATATAGATGCGGTTCAAAAAAACTTATTAGAGCAGTTTAATTTAGTGTTAGCGAATACGGTATCTGTTCGATTGGATAACGTACTTATTACGAACGTCTTCATTCAATAGGCCATCGCTATGATGCTGCAAGAAGAGTGGGGCGAGTTAATAACAGAACCACCAGTCACCTTAACGCCACAAAAAGAGACACAACTATTATCGCAGTACTCTTATTTGGTGAATCGAGCGGCTGCGCACATGCGCACTCAAGTGGGTGTTATTGTCGATAATGATGATATTTATCAAATAGGTATTATTGCGCTGCTGTCGTCTATTCGTCGCTATGGTCGGGATTTAGATGAGAAGTTTGCTGCATTTGCGTTTAAGCGTATTCGTGGTGCTATGTTAGATGAGTTTAGGCGTGTCGATTGGCGACCGCGTCAACTAAGGCAGCAGTCTCATCAGCTTCGTGATATGAGCCGTTCACTGCAAAAAAAGCTCGGTCGTGATGCAACAGACACCGAAATGTGTGAGGCGTTAGGGATTAACCATAAAGAGCTTATTCAACTGCATTACAGTGAGCAAGCCGAAGCATTTGATAGCCTTGAAGCGCTATTGGAAGCTAACCCTAATTTAGCGCTCACCTCTGCACATACACACGACAAAGAAGAGACAGCAGCCATGCTAAAAGTGGCGATGAGCAAACTGAATACCCGAGAAAAGCTGCTCTTGCAATTATATTACATGCACGAAATGAATATGAAAGAAATAGCGTTAACGCTCGATTTAACCGAGGCACGTGTTTGCCAACTTCATAAACAAGCACTTGAAGCGCTTACACAAGCGCTTCAAAAAATCTAATACCTAAGGAATAAAGAATGCAAAGAGTTATAGGGTTAATAGTAGTACTTGCAACAGTATTAGGTGGTTTTGCGTTTGCGGGCGGCAACATTGCCACTATGTGGCAGCCATACGAGTTTTTAATTATTTTTGGCGCAGGTTTAGGGGCGCTAATTGTGGGTAATTCAAAGTATGTACTGACAGAAATGCTATCGCAATTAAAGTATCAATTTATTAGTGGTAAAGGAACCGATACGTCTGAGCTGTACCATGACTTACTACTCGTTATTTACTCTTTATTAGACTTAGCCAGAGTGAAAGGCATTAAAGGATTAGATGAGCATGTTGAAAACCCAGAAACCAGTTCTATTTTTCTTGCCTACCCTAAAGTGTATGAGTTCCCACAGCTAGTTACTTTTATTTGCGATAACTTACGTTTATTTAGTATGGGAAAAATAAACTCTCATGACTTTGATGCCATGTTAGAGCAAGAGATTTATACCATTGAAGAGCAACGTCTTAAACCTTCTCATTCACTGGCCAATATAGCTGAAGCTATGCCCGGTTTTGGTATTTTAGCAGCGGTTGGCGGCATTATTATTACCATGCAGCATCTTGATGGACCTTTAAGTGAAATTGGCTACCATGTAGCCGCGGCGTTGGTGGGTACTTTTATTGGTATTTTTGCTTGTTACTGTTTAATTGCACCACTTGCCTCAGCAATGGAGCAGTATGTAAAAAAACAAGTGGCAATGTTTGAATGTGTGCGTGCCATGTTAGTGGCGCATGCTAAAGGGCATGTGCCTATTGTGGCGACTGATTCAGGCCGAAAATTAATTAATGAAGAAATTAAACCGACCTTTACCACCATGGAAGAGTGGATTACTAACAAGGCGGCTTAATGATGGAAAACAAAAATCAAGAAATCGTCATCAAACGCTCTCGTAGAAGAGCAACCGAAAAGCCTCATGGTGGTGCTTGGAAGGTTGCCTTTGCCGATTTTACTTTGGCGATGATGGCGTTTTTTATGGTGATGTGGATCATGGCGATCACCAATGAATCTGAGCGTGAAGAAATAGCACACTATATGCGAACTCACTCAATTTTTGATGGTGGACCCGCTATTTTTGATCCTCAAAACAGCCCATTCCCCGTTGATTTAGGGGGATCTCCTTCTGTAATTAAGCACTTAGAGTCGGGAATTACGCCTCCGGACTCTCCAAAACCTGGAATGAGTGAAGTATTACAAGTGCCCGATGGCACCGTTGAGCCTAAAGCAGGGCAAGGCGAGAAGTTAAATTCAGCGATTGATAGCCAATTTGAAGCCTCATCTGAGCTGAGCTTATTACTTGAAAGCATTGATGAACTCAGTAAAGAAGAGTTACTAAAAAATAACTTATTAGTTGAAGAAGTGCCTTTAGGGCTCAGAGTGATCATTAGAGATGACAAGCACCACCAAATGTTTGAACGCTCAAAGTCGCAAATGACCCCATTTTTTGAAGATCTGTTTTTATACCTTGGCGGCTTAGTTAAAGACATTAACAACAAAATTATTATTTCTGGGCACAGCGACGCCAGCCTATTTATTGATGGTAGCTCTCGTAACTGGGATATTTCTGGCGATAGGGCGCAACAGGCCAGAAAAGTGATGACCATGGGCGGAATGCCATCAAGCCAAGTGTTGCAAGTAAATGCATTCTCCTCTAATCGACCACTGAACAAAGAAAACCAAAAAGCCAGTGAAAACAGACGGGTTGAACTACTTATTTTAACAAAAGATGCAGAGGGAAAATTTAATCAGTTGTTTGATGATAGCAATATTAATAACCCAGTAAAAAAATCTGCCAGTGCGGCAACTGCTAATAAACCTGTGCTACGCCTTGAAGAGAATTATGAGTAACCAATCAGAAACTAAACGAAGTTACAAAAGATGGAATTTAAACCTCAAAGATAATTACGAGCCAGAGTCAGTTCAGCTTGGCGGGGTGGGCGTACAGTTACTTCGTCGCTGCTTTATTGATATTCCATTATGCCATGGTGTAGCAAAAGACATTAGTGTGGGTGGCGTAGGGTTATTAGTCCCTGCTGAAAAGGCTATTCCAGACAAATTTATTGTGGTTTTTGATAAAGCCAATCGATTGACTGGCAAGGTAACGTACCGCCGCGAAGTAAGTGATAAGTTAGTGTTTTTAGGGGTTGAGTGGATAAGTAAAAATGAGCGCTTACGCAGCGATATTGTTAATCATTTACAGTTACAAGCCCAATTAAAAAAAGCAAAAAAAACCAATGCATAGGCAACATAGAAATGAATCAGGAAATACAGTGATATGAGTAAAACGTTAAACGCTAAAACAAGGTTAATTAAAGCGAAAGATTCTGAGCATATTACGCCATTTGCACTCACGCTTGAGCAAAGAGCATATGAACAAGCACAACAAAAAGCAGCGCACATAAACGTGAATATTCGTAAAACGTTGGAGTTAGAGCTAGCCCAATTATTTAACGACAGCCGTTTTGATGTAGAAATTTCGCCTTGTTCGCATTCGGTTATTAACAGTTGGTTTAAAGAATCACCAAGGATATTTCTTGCCTGTCCTTTATTTGCCCCTACTCAAGGTGAGGCCTATTTAGCGCTTGATTATCAAAGTGCATATAAAACAGCGGATTTATGCTTAGGTGGGCAATTTAATAATGTGAACAGCACAGAGCAAGCTCCTGATGCGAGTAACGAATTAAGCTCAACAGAAAGCCGTATTTGTGGTCGCTTACTACAGCGCCAAGTGCAGGGCATTCAAGGCTTATTATTTAGAGAACGCTCAGCATTATTAGGGGAGATACAAAAATCACATGCCTTACCTGAAGCATTACAATATTTAGCCTTTAAAGTGCGGTTTATATTAGAAAACCAAGTAATAAGTTGGTTTTTATGGCTGCCAATTAGCTTTTTTTGCGCAGCTGATAGCGAGCAAGATTCAGCAAATAACGAAACACTCAATACTGAGATGTGGGCACAGTTTGCGGTGCAAGGTCAGATTGAAATGGCGAAGAAAAAAGTCACTTTAAAGCAATTAAAGGCCTGTGTAGCCGGCGGGGTATTACCCATTGAACTTAATGAAGCTGCACTATTTAACCTAGGCCATAAACAAATATTTAAAGGCCAAGTCGTTGAGCAAGAGACTGGCTTAGCATTTCAAATTACACAATTATCAAATAATACAACGAGTAACTAAATTATGAACGAGAACCTTGATAGCGCCTTAGCGGGCTTAGAGCTTGATGCTTTTGATGGATTTGATGACAAATCTGCTGATAAAACTAATGAAGGAAATATGTCATTTTTTCAAGATGTTCCTTTACTCGTTACTCTTGAAGTAGCAAGTACTGAAATTACCTTAGGCGAGCTTAGCCAAGCCAAAGAAGGCGATGTGCTTAAGCTAGACAAAGTAGCCGGTGAAGCGCTTGATGTAAAAGTGAATGGAGTATTTTTTGCTAAAGCAGAAGTGGTAATGGTTGAAGGGCAGTATGGTTTGAAATTTGCTCAAACAGATACCGCAAAGGATCAATAAACAAATGAATACACGCGTAATTTTTAAAGTTAGCCTACTGTTGATCATGATGTTTTTACCAAGCTGGCTAAATGCAGAAGAACTTACGCTGTTTTCTCTAAAAGATACGGCCGACGGGCAAGACTACAGCGTTAAACTGCAAATACTTTTGCTAATGACGGTATTGAGCTTATTACCTGCGCTATTGATGGTTTTAACGTCGTTTACCAGAATCATCATTGTATTGGCAATTTTGCGCCAAGCTATGGGATTACAACAAAGCCCACCGAATAAAATTTTGATTGGCATCTCACTGATGCTCACCATGTTGATTATGCGACCAGTTTGGCAGGATATTTACCAAAATGCATATACGCCTTTTCAACAGCAAACCATAGGATTAGAAGACGCTTTACTCACCGCTGAAAAGCCTTTACGTGCTTTTATGCTCAGACAAACCCGTGAAAGTGAGTTGCGCCAAGTGCTACTAATTGCCAATGAGCCAACGACACTTACCGCCGAAGAAATTCCGTTTGAAGTGTTAATGCCTGCGTTTGTATTAAGTGAGCTTACTACCGCTTTTCAAATTGGCTTTATGTTGTTTATTCCTTTTTTAATTATTGACTTAGTGGTCAGTAGTGTATTGATGTCTATGGGTATGATGATGCTATCGCCGCTGATCATTAGTTTACCGTTTAAGCTCATGGTGTTTGTACTTGCCGATGGCTGGTCAATGATAGCGGGTACACTGGCGGCTACATTTGGAATGTCACCATGACCCCAGAAATGTCGGTAGAGCTTATTTCAAGCGCAGTTTATACCATTATCAAGCTCATTTTAGTGCTTATTGTACCCGGGTTATTGTTGGGTATTGTGGTCGCCATTATTCAAGGTGCTACTTCTATCCAAGAGCAAACTCTGACGTTTTTACCGCGTATGTTATTAACCTTGTTAATGGTGGTATTTGCAGGCCATTGGATGCTACAAATTTTGATTGATTGGTTTGATAAGCTCAAATTTATGTTACCTGGGGTATTTGGTTGAGCTCATTACTCTCTTTAACGTCTACTGATTTAGTCAGCTGGATGGGCACGCTTTGGTGGCCATTTGTACGTTTTTCTGCACTTTTATGGTCTATGCCGGTATTTGACAATCCGGCAGTAACGCCGCGCTCTCGTATTTTAGTGTCTATGATGTTGGCTTTTTTAGTTGCTCCGCAGTTACCACTTGCACCTGCTATTGACTTGTTTTCTTTAGATGCCGCCATCTTAACCTTCGAGCAAATTATTTTTGGGGCAATGATGGGGTTATCGCTGCGTATTTTGTTTGAAGTAATGGCAATGATAGGGCTGATCTTATCCATGCAGATGGGCTTATCAATGGCGCTAGTTATGGACCCCGGTAGCGGTAACCAAGTGGCATTATTGGGACAGTTATTTTGGATTATGTGTGCATTACTGTTTTTTGCCGCAGATGGTCACTTAATAACTCTACAAGTTATGGTAGAGAGCTTTCATAGCTTTCCGATTGGTCGCAGTATTTATGAGTTTGATATTCAGGCGATTATTATGTTGTTTGCGTGGATGTTTTCCTCTGCTTTATTGCTGTCGCTACCAGGGATAGTCGCCATGTTATTGGTTAACTTAACCTTTGGTGTTGCAAGTAGGGCGGCGCCTTCATTAAATATTTTTGTATTGGGTTTCCCTATGTCGCTATTGATGGGGTTTTTCTGCGTATTTATGACCTTAGAGTACACAGGAAGTGCGTTTTCAAGGCTAACGTATCATGTGCTAACAACCTTTGCACAGGCGATGAGGTAGCGATATGTCTGAAAATAGCTCGCAAGAAAAAACAGAACAGCCCACAGAAAAACGGCTAAAAAAAGCCAAGGAAGACGGCCAAGTTGCGCGCTCAAAAGAGCTCAACACCGCTATTTTATTAATGGTTAGTATTGCTGGGCTATTGTGGTTTGCCAATTTATTTTACAGCTTATTTGTTAACTTAATGAACAGCACCATGGTGCTGGATCAGACAATTATAAATAACAAAAAAATGATGCCCATAGCGCTGGGCGACGCCATTATGAATATGCTGTCGACCCTCACGCCGTTTTTATTATTAAGCTTTTGCGCAATGTGGATCACTGGGTGCTTACCGGGTGGGTTTGTGTTTTCAAAAAAACTGGTCTCACTAAAAATGAGCAAGCTCAACCCATTAACCGGGTTAGGCAAAATGTTTGGTAAACAGTCGTTAGTTGAGCTGCTTAAATCGATATTAAAAATAACCTTACTGGCGATTTGCTTATATACTTTTTTAACTAAGCTGTGGATGCAGCTCATGGTATTACAAAACTTAGATATCAAAGTGGCGATAGGCCAAGGCATTGAGCTGTTATTTTTATCATTAATGATCACCGTAACTTTACTGCTTTTTATTGCTGTTATTGATGTGCCTTTTCAGCAAAAACAGATTGCCGATAAAATAAAAATGACCCACCAAGAGGTAAAAGAAGAGCGTAAATCTTCTGACGGTAGCCCTGAGATAAAAAATAAAATTCGGCAAATACAATATCAGCAATCGAATAGAAAAATTGAAGAGCGTGTACCCACTGCCGATGTGATTGTCACCAATCCAACTCATTATGCTGTGGCAATAAAATACAGTGAAGAAGCGGCTAAAGCCCCTTATGTTGTTGCTAAAGGCGTAGATGAAATGGCGCTGAGAATACGTGAAGTGGCCCGTATGAATAACAAAGAAATAATAGAAATCCCTGCATTAGCACGGGCTATTTATTTTTCGACCCGGGTCGACCAAGAAGTGCCCAACGGCCTATACAGCGCCGTTGCCTATGTACTGACCTATGTATTGCAACTAAAAGCATATAAGCAAGGGCGTGGCCAAGCACCCGCAGCCTTACCTGAATTAACAATCCCTAAAAACTTACAGAAATCTTAGATGTTGGAGTTATAATTTGAACTGGCGCAGTTTTACTCAACCTTATACCGCTATTCCTATTTTGCTGTTAGCTGTTTTGTCGATGGTTATTTTGCCATTACCAGGATGGCTATTAGATGCATTGTTTACCTTCAACATTGTATTGTCGGTGATTGTATTGTTAGTCGCTGTGTCTACTAAAAAGCCGCTCGATTTTTCTGTATTTCCGACTATTTTATTAGTCGCCACCTTGATGCGTTTAACCCTAAACATTGCTTCAACACGTGTGGTATTACTGCATGGCCATGAAGGCTCAGATGTGGCAGGTCGCGTTATTCAAGCGTTTGGTGAAGTGGTTATAGGCGGTAACTACGTCGTTGGTATTGTGGTGTTTGTTATTTTAATGGTGATTAACTTTGTGGTTATTACCAAAGGCGGTGAGCGTATTTCTGAGGTGGCTGCACGCTTTACTCTAGACGCCATGCCCGGTAAACAAATGGCAATTGACGCTGATTTAAATGCCGGATTAATTGGCCCTGAGCAAGCAAAAGAGCGACGCAGTACTATAGCTCAAGAAGCCGATTTTTATGGCTCTATGGATGGTGCATCTAAGTTTGTACGCGGTGATGCTATAGCTGGCTTAATTATATTAGTGATCAACCTGTTGGGCGGTGTTTCAATTGGTGCTTTTCAACATGGTTTAAGCTTAGCCGAAGCGTTTCAGCGTTTTGCACTGTTAACCATAGGTGATGGCTTAGTTGCGCAAATTCCTTCGTTATTACTCGCGGTTGCTGCTGCAATTATTGTTACGCGTATGAACGATGAAGGCGATGTAAGTGAAGCAGTAGGTAAGCAGTTACTTGCCTCTCCACGTGTTATTTTTACTGCTGCATTAATTATGGTTACGCTTGGTATTGTGCCCGGGATGCCGACTGTCGCCTTTTTAGGGTTTGCCGCGCCATTATTTTATGTTGCTTGGCGATTACAGCGCTCTCTCCCCGATAACTCTTTAATTGAAGCCGAACAAATGACCGACACCATTTTAAGTGAGCAACAGGCTAACTTAGAATGGGGAGATATTTCTCATGTTGATAAATTATCGGTTGAGCTTGGCTTTCGTTTGGTTTATTTAGCCGATAAAGACAAAGGGGAAGAGCTGGTAAAAACCTTAAGAGGTGTACGTAAAAATCTCTCTGAGCAACTTGGGTTTTTATTACCGGAGATCAGAATAAAAGATAACCTAAAATTAAACCCACAAGAATACAAAGTAAACTTAGCCGGTGTGCCTGTTGCAAGTGCTAATGTAAACGCCAAAGAGTTACTCGCGTTAAACACCGGCGATGTATACGGCAGCTTAGATGGTGAATTAACCACTGATCCTGCTTATGGGCTTGAGGCTGTTTGGATAAAAGATGACAGTAAAACCCAAGCGTTGAATATGGGTTACTCAGTGGTTGATTTAGGCACCATTATTGCTACTCATACCGGCAAAGTGATCAAAGAACATTTAGATGAGTTATTTAGTTATGAAGACGTACAAAAGCTTAATGAGCGACTAAAAGAAATCTCACCTAGCTTAGCCGAAACCTTCGAAAAAGCATTACCGACTAATTTACAGCTAAAAGTGATTCGTTTACTACTAAAAGAACACATAAGTATTAAAGACATAGTCACTATCGCCGGCACATTAATAGACAGTGTTGAGGTAACTAAAGATCCGATTTTACTGGTTTCAGACGTACGCTGCGCACTGCAAAAAGTATTGGTAAAACAGGTGATGGGTAATCGTGATGAACTCAGTGCCTACAGCTTAGATGAAAAACTAGAAAGCACCTTACAAAGCTCACTTGATCAAGCTATGCAGGCTGGCAAAGTTGCACTAGATAGTTTTGCGGTAGACCCTAATTTACTAGGGCAATTTCAACGCACAATGCCGATGATAGTCGAAGACATGAAATCAAGAGGGGTAACGCCTACATTAATTGTAGTGCCGCAGCTTCGGCCGCTATTAGCTCGTTACGCAAAAACCTTTACTAAGGGTAGCTTAGTTGTTCTTTCTTATAATGAAATTCCAGATACCATTCGGGTAGATATACTCGGTTCGTTGGGATGAATGACTGTAAAATGAGCATAAAATGAACTGACTATGAATTTTACATAGTAATATTTGCATTTAATGATATTTAACTATAGTCTGTTGTTTTTATTGTACATAGTTACTAGTTTTTATGTTGGTTTAAAATAATGCTTAAGTAAATTAAATGGCAAACTATGCGAAAGCATAGGACGCAAAGCTCCCAGTCTAAGGCTATCGCTACGATCGTGGGGTTACATTAACTTAGTGATATTCATTAATACTGTGTTTGTATTTGTTGTATTTCGCTATTGATTTAAAAAACTTAATTGTTCTATTTAACTTTATACGGAATATACATGAATAGATTAACTCAGCTGATTAAATTTGCATTGCCCTGTGCTGTGTTTATGTCCTCGCAGGGGCACACATCAGAGCAAAACCTGGTGCAAAACTACGAAAACTCTACTTGGTCAGTAAGTAGCAACCCGTTTGCGTGCTCACTCAAACAGCGCTTTGATAATTATGCGCTACTTGAAGTGAAATCAGTACCAGCACAACAGCAAAAACTTGTATTTACTTGGCTTTTACAAGATAAACCGATAAAAAGTTTGCATGTTCTCTCTCGTAAAGCCGATTGGCAGCCAGCAAATACAGTTCTCACGCCACTTAACTTTATGTCTAAAGATATTAAAGACAATGAAATACAATTTTCTGCAGATATGACCGCATTACTTCGCGTCATTAAGCAGGGCGGTTGGTTAGACAGCGTTATAAACTTTGGTGATGAACAACTTCGCCTGACCTTTACTAATACCCATAGCGATGAAATAGTTGCTGATTATCAACAGTGTTTAGCTAATTTATCGCCGCTTTCTTGGGAGCAAGCACGCGATCATCAATTACAGTTTGCCAGTGGACAGCGCACAGTAACAACGGCTAAAGATCTTAAATTTTTAAAAGATTTAGTGCGTTACATTTCTTTAGACAGTCGCGTAAGTAAAGTGCTAGTTGATGGCCACACAGATAATACGGGTTCGCCGCTGTCAAATCGGTTGCTTTCAAAAGAAAGAGCAGATGACGTTGCTGCCAGACTCATTGAATTTGGTTTACCAAAAGACATGTTAGAAGTAAGAGCGCATGGTCAACGTTATCCCATTATTAAAAATTCAAAGCAGGGCGCATCGTCTAATCGCCGTGTTTTAGTTCGTCTTTTCCGACACTCAAGTTAATTGCACCGCAAAGGAATAATATGAGTCAAAGATACCTCTTATGGATCAGTGAACAACAGCCAACGTCTGAAATTCAGCAGGTTGTATTTGCCGAAAACTTTAAGTTTCTGCATACAAACTCCATCAGCGATGCGGTTAGCCACTGCCTTATAAGTAAGCCAGAGCTTGTGTTTGTTGATGCAGATACTCAACAGCTCGAATTGGTTGAATTAGTAAAATTACTGCGTAAGACATGCCCCACTTCGCAAATTGTGACGTTAGTCGATTCTTCACAAAGTGAAATTGCTTCAAAAACAATTAATGCCGGTGGCGCAGTTGATTATTTATTAAAACCTTTCTTTGCAGAACAGCTTAAAAAAACAATCAGAAACACCGATTCAATGAAGCATGGGTTTGAAGATTTAATCGCTGTTTCAACTAAGTCACAGCAAGTACTTCGTTTGGCTAATCGCGCGGCTCAAACCGCCGCAGGGGTGTTGATCACTGGCGAATCGGGAACAGGTAAAGAGAAGTTAGCGCACTTTATTCATAAAGCTTCAGAGCGTAGAGATAATCCATTTATTGCGGTTAACTGTGCCGCTATTCCTGAAAATATGCTTGAAGCCATGTTATTTGGTTTTAATAAAGGCGCGTTCACCGGCGCGGTGAATGCTCAGCCAGGTAAATTTGAGCTGGCCAATGGCGGCACTATTTTACTTGATGAAATTACTGAGCTGCCATTGGAACTTCAAGCTAAATTACTGCGCGTATTACAAGAGCGAGAAGTTGAAAGACTCGGCAGTCATCAAAAAATAAGTTTAGATATACGCATTATTGCCGCCTCTAACCGCGTACTGCGAGAACAAGTTGAGCAAGGCGCTTTTCGTGAAGACTTATTTTATCGACTAGATGTATTACCGCTTAGCTGGCCAGCACTTCGGGATCGTGTTGATGACATCATTCCATTGGCTCATCACTTTATAAAAAAATACGGCAACTCTGAGTTTCATATTAGCAAGCAAGCCGAAGATGTGATGCTTTGTTACAACTGGCCGGGCAATGTACGAGAAATTGAAAACGTAATCCAACGAGCTTTAGTGATGGCCAGAGGCGTTGAAATTCAGGTTGAAGATTTAAATTTACCAGAATGCTCACCAGCGGCTGTCGATTTCTGTGCTTCTCAGTTAAAAGAGAACAAAAAGCAGGCGGAGTTTGATTATATATACAGTTTATTGAGTCGATTTAAAGGGCATCGCACCCAAACTGCACAGGCGCTTGGCGTAACTACCCGAGCATTAAGATATAAAATTGCCGCTATGCGTGAATGCGGTATTGATATTGATGCAATTGCATAATTTGAAGGAAAAAAAGAATGTCGCCAATTGAAAGTCAACAAATGATGCTGGGCAAAATGATGGACATGCAAAAAGTTGCAGGTCCAGAGAGCATAGAGCCGGCTGCTATCAGTAATCAAAATGTAAATATTAGTGAAGATTTTAAGCATGTTATTCGCTCTATAAACGCCCAACAAAATATAGCTGGTGAGATGGTAAAAGCCGTTGATACCGGTGAAAGTGAAGACGTAGTCGGGGCGATGATCGCCAGTCAAAAAGCGGGGCTTAGTTTTTCTATGCTGATGGAAATGCGCAATAAAGTGCTCAATGGCATTGATGATGTCATGCGCATGTCACTGTAGAGGCTGATATGAAAGGAGAATTAGCAAAAGTACCTGAGAAAAATGAGAGCAATTTAAAAGAAAGAGTAGTTAATCTTTCAAATAAGCTCAACTTAGGTAGCTCGGGTGACAGAAGTGTCGCAACTATTGCATTGTTAGCCACCTTAGTGGCGGCGACCATAGTCCTTATTTTATGGACCTCGGCTAAAAATTATGTACCGCTTTACGGTAATCAAGAAAGCTACGATAAAGCCAATATTTTAGAAATTTTAGATAAAGAACAAATCACGTTCCGCATTGATACCGATAGCGGTAATATTTTAGTGCCGCAAGAAAAATTGGCTGATGCGCGAATCACGCTGGCGGCGAGAGGAATAAAAGCCTCTATGCCTGAGGGTATTGAGAATATTAGCGACAAAGTGTCTATGGGCACCAGTCAATTTATCGAATCTATGCAATACCAGCATGCCTTAGAAGGTGAGTTGGCACGCACCATTATTAACATGCAAGGCATACGTAATGCGCGGGTGCACTTGGCAGTCCCTAAGCGCAGCTTATTTGTAGGGCGTACTGAGCAAAAAACCGCAGCGTCTGTGATGGTTGATTTAGCGCCAGGACACGAACTTAAACCAGAGCAAGTGGAAGCCATTATTGCACTGATTATTGGCAGTGTGCCTGGGCTTGATTCTCGTTCTGTGTCGGTGGTGGATCAGCGTGGTAAATTACTCAGCGGCGACTTATTTGATACCACCCCAGTAGGCAAAGAAACCGATAAAAAGCTCGCCTTTATTGAAAAAGTTGAGCGCAACATAGAGCAACGCGCCTCTATTATGTTGTTGCCAATTTTGGGTGAAGGTAATTTTAGAATTCAGGTTTCTAGTGATGTTGATTTTAGTGTGGTTGAAGAAACACGTGAAATGGTTGACCCACAAAATGTATTAACACAAGAGTTTATTAAATCTGATAGCACCCTAGATCAGCTGGCGGCTGGTATTCCGGGCTCTTTAGCTAATGAGCCACCTGTGCCTAACGAACAAGCTGAAGATGAAAACAACGAGCGAACTTCACAACGAAATGAGAGTAAGCGACAGTTTGAAAATGGTCGCTCAGTGACTCACACCCAATTTGAAGTAGGCCGCATTAAAAACATGAGCTTATCGGTACTTATCAATGAGCAAGTAGCTGGAACAGCTGATGGCTGGAGCGAAGAAAAGCTGGCTTCATTAGGTGAAATGGTAAAAAAGGCCACGGGGTTTAACGACGCACGCGGCGATCAATTCAACATCACTAGCTTTGCCTTTGTAGAACAAAAAATACTAGCCCCAGGTGAAGGTCTTGAATGGTGGCAAATGCCCGAGCTTAAAGAGTATGCCCGTTATATTGTGGGTACTTTAATTAGTTTATTGCTGATTTTATTTGGTGTGCGCCCTTTAGTTAATCACTTAATAAAAGGTAAAAGTAACGAAGCAAACAACGCCATGGCAACCGCTGATAATGAGGTTAAATCAGCCTCTACAACAGAAAGACAAAGCAGTCCGCTTGATGACGCCATTAATGCTAAATCGCAAATAGAAAACTTAACTGCCAAAGAGGGCGTAAGTGAACATCAAAATATGTCGTTACCGCAAATAGGCAATGACTTTGAAGAACAAATAGCGCACATGCAGTTACTTGCTAATAAAGAAACCGAGCGTGTCACGTCGGTAATAAAATATTGGGTAGAACAAGGAGTTGAAATTGAATCAAGAAAAGCTTGATAAAGGCTCACAATTACCGGCGTTAGATCGCGCCGCTATTTTATTGCTAAGTATGGGCGAGGAAAATGCCGCCAGTGTTATTCGTAAATTAGGCCGCCGTGAAGTACAGGCTATTTCTGAGCGCATGGCTAAAATTTCAAACGTTACTCAACAGGATGTTGCAGGCACCTTGAGTGAATTTTTTGATTGCTACCGCAATGAAAGTGGTGTCAATGGCGCGTCGCGTGTGTATTTAGAGCGAGCACTTGATAAAGCCGTCGGCCGTAAGCTTGCCAAAACTATGCTTGATGATATTTATGGTGGTGCAATGAATGACGATTTACGTCGTTTAGAGTGGATCCCGCCAGAGCTTATAGTACGTTTTTTAGATCAGGAACATGTGCAAATGCAAGCGCTGTTTTTGGCCTTTTTACCCCCAGAGCAAGCCTCAGCCATTATTGTACTGTTTCCAGAATCGAAGCATGATGATTTACTGTATCGAATTGCCAGTCTTCGTGAAGTGAGCGAACACGTTATTGATGATGTGCGCTTAACGCTTGAGTCGTGTATTGAGTTTGTTGGCCGCCAAGTAGGCGCACAAGTGAATGGTGTCGATAAAGCGGTAGAAATTATGAATCGTTACAACGGTAATAAGAGCCAAATTATCGAACTAATGAAAAAACATAACACTAACGTGGCTGATGAAATACAAGAGAAAATGTACGACTTTGATGGCTTAATCAAGCAAACAGACGAGACACTAACCTTGTTGCTTAATGACATTCCTGATGAGTTATGGACTATGTCGTTAAAGGGTGTAAACAGCGAGTTTTTAGCGCGTGTTTTAGGTGCACTACCTAAACGTTTAGCGCAAGTGTATCAGCAGCAAATTGATGGTTTAAGCGCGCAACCACTGAGCAAAGTGATTGCCGCCAGAAAAGAAATTATGTCGATAGTTAGAGACATGAGTAAACAAGGTGATATTGAATATCGCTTATTTGAAGAAGAGACTGCAGGCTAACTATGAGTCAAGCATTTAGGTTTCCCACTTTAAATAAAAATGAGCAACATCAAACGCTGCAAGAGCGTTTAGATGCTGCTCAGCGTGTTGGTTTACAGCAGGGCTATGAAGAAGGGCTCGCGCAAGGGGCTGCCAATAAGCAAAGCGAATTAGAGCAACAAATGGAGCAACAAATAGAGTTGCGTGTTTCTGAGCGTCTTGAAGCGCAAAAAACACAGCTTATTGAACGTTTTAATACTTTATTTGATAAAGCTAATAATGAGCTACTTAACTTTAATGATGAGTTTAAACAAGACCTTGCCTTAATGATAAGTACCTTGGCTGAGCACGTTATTGACTGCGAGCTAAAAGTACGCCCCGAAATACGCGCGCAGCTTATTGAAAAAGCCATTACCTTGCTTAGCAATCGCGATGTAGTAACAAAAGTTATGTTCTCAGGCTCTGATCGCCACTGTTTTGATGATGCACGTTTAGCTGAGTTTTTAGTGCCGGTTTATTTTGACGAAGCTCTGATCAGTGGAGATGTTGAATTGGTGGCAGAGCAACAAACACATCGATTTTCTTTTTCAGAGCGATTACAAAGTCTACTGGATGAAGTGATACCTGAAATTTTAAAAGCGCAACCGCATGACTAACCCTTTACACACCAGCTTAAAGTCTGCGCTGAAAGCGCTAACCCCGCCTGAATTAGTTAAAAGCTATGGCCGTTTAACACGAGTTAATGGTTTAACGCTTACCGCTACCGGTGGGCAATTTGCTATGGGTGAAAAATACCAAGTAGAAAGTGTTGATGGCCACTGGTATGACGCTGAAGTAGTAGGTTTTAATCAAGATGAAGCCTATTTAATGCCACTAAAAAAAATTCAAAATTTATATTCAGGTGGACGCGTTAGGCCAGTTATAAAAAACAGCCATGTGGCTATTTCAGAAAAGTTATTAGGGCGTGTGCTTGATGCGCAAATGCAGCCGATTGATAACTTAGGCCCACTTGAACAAGACAGTACAAAAAGCGCCAGTAAATTGGGTAACGATTATTCTTTAACGCCGCTGGAGCGCAAAGGCGTTATCGAGCCGTTAGATGTGGGTATTCGCGCTATTAATAGCTTATTTAGTGTGGGAAAAGGCCAGCGTTTAGGGCTATTTGCAGGTTCGGGTGTAGGTAAAAGTAAGTTGCTTGGCATGATGACCCGCTTTACCTCTGCCGATGTGGTTATTGTAAGCCTTGTCGGTGAGCGTGGTTGGGAAGTAAAAGATTTTATTGAGCAAAGCCTAGGTAAAGAAGGCTTAAAAAAAGCCATCGTAATAGCATCCCCAGCAGACGATTCTCCCTTATTGCGTATTAAAGCGGCCGAGCTTAGCCATAAATTGGCGGCTTATTTTAGAGATAAAAATTCAAATGTATTGCTGTTGATGGACTCATTAACCCGCTATGCGCAAGCACAGCGAGAAATTGGCTTATCGGTAGGTGAGCTGCCTGCATCTAAAGGATACCCGCCATCGGTATTTAGTAAATTAACCCAGCTGGTTGAGAGTTCCGGTAATAGTGAAAAAAGCAAAGGCAGCATGACCGCCATTTATACAGTATTAGCTGAAGGCGACGATCAACAAGATCCAATAGCCGATAATGCCCGAGCAATTCTTGATGGCCATATAGTATTGGATCGCACCTTAGCAGAAAAGGGCCACTATCCGGCCATTAATATTGGTTCATCGATTAGCCGAGTAATGCCTAATATAGTAAGTGATGAGCAGCTAAGTTTTTGTTATAAATTGAAAAAGCTTTATAGCCGTTACATGCAAGTGCATGAGCTTATTCCTTTAGGGGCGTATCAAGCAGGCAAAGATCCGGAACTCGACAGTGCGGTAAATTTGTATCCACAAATCGAATCATTTCTATGCCAAGGGTTGAACGAACAAGTGGATTTTTCACAGTCAATAACTCAATTAAATACAGTGATGGGTAAACTGAATGCTTAATAAATTTTTAGGATTACAACAACAAAAATTAGATAAAATGCTGGCCGAGCAAACTCAGTTACAACAAAGAAGTAATCTAGAGCAGCAACGTTTATCGCAGCTTCAGCAGCACATAAACAGTATGGATAAAAACCAGCAAATGAGCTCGGCGCTAAGCTTACAAAATTTATCAGGGATGAAGCGTATTTTGTCTGGCTTATCGACGCAGCAACAAGCGCGTATTGATGATTCACAGCAAGATGAATTACGTCAGCAGCAAGCTTGTTTTAAGCAAATGAGCTTCACCAAAGGCATAGAAGGAATAGTGAGTAATAGGCATCGTGCTGATCAAAATAAAGCGCAGCAGCAAGAGGCTAAAACGTTAGACGAAATGATCAGCCAAGCACATAGTCGTACTCTGCATAAATAACGACTAATTTTTGCTACAATGGCGGCAAAGTAATTTAGGGTAAATAGCGTGCTGCCGGTTCAAGAAATATATACTTCACTCATTGATGCTTTAAAAGCCAACCCAATCACCTTACTACAAGCGCCGCCTGGTGCTGGTAAATCAACATGGTTGCCATTACAGCTTATGCGCGATGGGCATTATAAGCACATCGTCATGTTAGAGCCGCGGCGCTTAGCAGCAAGAAATATTGCTAACTATTTAGCGCACAGCCAAAACGAAACGCTAGGGCAAAGTGTCGGTTTACGGGTGCGAGGTGAAAGTAAAGTCAGCACACAAACTCGCCTTGAAATAGTTACCGAAGGCATGCTTACGCGCATGTTACAAAATGATCCTGAGCTTAGTGATGTTGATTTACTTATTTTTGATGAGTTTCATGAGCGTTCCATCGCAGCAGATACCGCACTGGCTTTTGCTTTAGAATCGCAAGCGGCACTGCGTGAAGATTTAACCATTATGTTGATGTCGGCCACCCTTGATAGCGAACGCTACACTGGGTTTTTTAATTGCCCAGTAATTCAATCAAACGGGCGAAGTTACCCCATTGACGAAATATATTGCCCAATAAAAGATGAAAGCCGCTGGCTTGATGCTATTCCACCAATAATAAAACAAGCACTCAATGAGCAAACAGGCAGTGCGCTGGTATTTTTACCCGGCCAGCGTGAAATACTGCGAGTGCAGCAAGCGCTGAGCGACTTGCCTAATGATTGTATTGTTGCCACATTATTTGGCGAACAAGATAAAGCTAATCAACAAGCTGCAATTTCACCTGCGCCTCAAGGGATGCGAAAAGTTGTACTAACGACCAATGTTGCTGAAACCAGCTTAACCATTGAAGGTATTAGAATTGTGGTTGATAGCGGCAAGCGCCGTGCAGCTAGCTTTAATTTAAAAACCGGTGTCACTGAGCTCACCACGCAAAGTATATCGCGTTCATCGGCAGTACAACGCGCAGGGCGTGCAGGAAGAATAGAACCAGGAGTTGTGTATCGATTAGGTTCAAAACAAACTTTTGAGAGACGAAACAGCCACGATAACCCCAATATTCTTACCTCAGATATTAGCCAATTGATGCTTGAGGCGAAGCAGTGGGGCGCAAGTATTAGTGAACTCACCTTACTTGACCCGCCGAGTGAGCAACAATGCAGCCAAGCTACTAATTTATTATCTATGCTTGAAGCCATAG
This sequence comes from Pseudoalteromonas sp. S1612, assembly GCF_005887175.1. Classification (GTDB taxonomy): domain Bacteria; phylum Pseudomonadota; class Gammaproteobacteria; order Enterobacterales; family Alteromonadaceae; genus Pseudoalteromonas; species Pseudoalteromonas undina. The sequence continues at coordinate 113,476 of NZ_PNDH01000008.1, forward strand.
ATAGTAACGGTAAACTCACCGCTTTGGGTAGTAAAATGTTGGGCTTTGGTGCCGATATTCGCTTAGCGCATATGTTATTAAAAGCGCAAATGTTAGAGCCACGGTTAAGTGGGATTTATCGATTAGCTATTTATTTAGTGGCCTTACTAGAAAGCCGAGTTAACACTGCCAATGAGCTCAACCTAGCACTGCATAGTCAACAACAACGACCACATCCGGTGTTTAAGCAGCAATTAAATTATTGGTTAAAACGCTTAAAATTTACCGACAGCCGTACAGATTTAAACACTGAACATTTGAGCTTATTAGTGTCGCTTGGCTATCCAGATCGGATTGCTAAAAAACGTGGCAATGGCTACTTATTAGCAAATGGCGCAGGGGCTGAACTAAACCCTGACTACTGGCATAATGACGAATATATAGCTATTGCCAGTATGGGCGGGCATAAAGGCGGGCGAGTTTTTGCAGCCACGGCGCTAAATCCATTAGCGCTTAAAGAGTATTTACCGCATTTATTCACTGAGTTGACCCGCTGCGAGTTTGATGAAAAAGCCGCTCGGTTTATTCATCAAGATGAAGTAAAACTTGGGGAAATTACCCTTAGTAGCCAACCAAGTAAACATAAGCTTGATAAAACAGAGCGCACCAAGGCATGGCTTAGTTTGTTTGCCAAACAGGGCTTTTCACTGTTTAACGAGCAAAAAGAAAGTGAGCAACTACTTATTAGAATGTGCCTAGCTAGCAAACTGATGCCAGAACAGTTTCCTATTATTAGTCAGCAGCTCATTGAAACAGCAGGTGATTGGTTAGGGGCATACCTTGAAGATATTAAAACCCTTGAGCAACTTAAAAAGTTTAATTATTTTGAGGCACTACAAAATTGTTTTAATTGGCAACAGCAAAGCGAGCTAAAATCTTTACTCCCACTGCGGCTAACAGTACCAAGTGGCTCTAACATAAAAATTGAATACCAACTTGATGGACCTGCCAAGCTTAGTGTGCGCATGCAAGAAGTATATGGTTTAACCAGCACGCCTATGTTAGCTAACGGTAAATTAACACTGCTAATGGAGTTGTTATCTCCAGGCAAGCGTTCACTACAGTTAACTCAAGACTTAGCACATTTTTGGAATAGTAGTTACCGCGAGGTACAAAAAGAGATGAAAGGGCGCTACCCCAAACATTTTTGGCCAGACGATCCTGCCAATAGCGTTGCCACTAATAGGGTAAAAAGCAGAATGTGATCACGCTTTCTTAACTTTACTTAGTGTTAAACGTTGACCATGCAATTAACGAACTTTTTTGGGCGTTTTACAAGCGACTAAACTACTATTACTTTAATGCTGACATTTTACAGAGTAAGACTTACTACGCTAGTGTAAATATGAGCCGTAAGGTAGCGAGCGTTTGTAACTAATTGAAGATGCAGCTAACAATCTAAAAGTGATAATAGAGGGAACATGCATGAAAGGCGTTATCTTTAGAGGGCTTGAGGCACTGGTTATTGAAAAATGTGGCATGGCAGCATGGGACGACTTACTTGAAAAAAATGCACCTGAAGGTCGTGTTTATATTTCTGCAGAAAGTTATCCAGATGAAGAAATAGTTGGTTTGGCACAAGATGTAGCAACTGCACTTTCTATGTCTATGCCAGAGGTATTAAAGGCCTTTGGAGAGTATTTATTTTCTCACTTAAAGGCACGTCACCCAGCTATAGTAGACAGCTTTAATAGTTTTGCTGATCTCATTATTAGTATTGATAAAGTAATTCATGTTGAAGTAGCTAAGCTTTATCATGAGCCTAATTTACCTGAAATTGACACCCAAATTATTGAAGACGGGTTTATTTTAATGCGTTACAACTCTAAGCGACAGCTTTGTATGTGCGCCGAAGGGCTTATTTTTGGTGCTGCGGCTCATTATGGGGTTGATGCTAAACTTAATCATGCCCAGTGCATGCATGATGGGTTTGATTCGTGTTTAATTGAAATAAAATATGAGACTCCCCATGGCTGAAGACGACTACAATTATAAAAAAGCGTATTTGCGCGAAAAATCAGCCAGAGATCAATTAGAAACCCTACTAGAAGACAAAACACGGGCGTTGTTTATTGCTAATCAAGAGCTGGAAGAAAAGCTCGAAACGGTCAAAAACCAACAAATAACCTTAATGCAAAGTGAGAAAATGGCCACGTTAGGCACACTTTCTGCTGGTATGGCCCACGAAATAAATAACCCGCTTGCTTACATAACCAGTAATGTAGCAAGTATAAAATTTATAAAGCCCGTATTGGTTTCGTTAATGACGGCGGCTCAACAATTTGTAGATAAATCGATTTCAGTAACGCAGTTAGAGTCTATTTTAGTTCAGCTCAACCGAGAGAACGATTTAAGCTTTATTGTGGATGATATTGATGACTTAGTTGATGATACCCAAGAGGGATTAGAGCGTATCGCTCATATTGTTAGTAATCTTGTCGACTTTGCGAGCCTAAAAGACAACGTAACAACAATGGCTGATATTACAGAATCATTAAATGGCACGCTAAAGTTACTCGAAAACCAGCTGGGAACGTGTGCTATAGAGTTACACATTGAAAAGTTACCCCTAACACAGTGTAATATATCATCGATGAAACAAGTCTTTGTAAACTTATTAATTAATGCGAAACACGCTTGTGATGACTTGCACGAACAGCAAGGAAAAATAACTATTAAGCTGTTTGCCAATAAAGGCAATATTTACATAGAAGTGGCAGATAACGGCTGTGGGATGGACGCTGATACACTTAAACAAATGTTCGACCCTTTCTTTACCACTAAACCCGTAGGCCAAGGCACAGGTATGGGAATGGCTATAGTTTACAATGTACTTAAAGAGCACAATGGCACTATAGAGGTTGAAAGTGAAGTGGGTAAGGGGTCTTTAATACGTTGTGTAATACCTATTACTACATAACTTTGTAAGCTTTAAATTTAAAGCTTACACGCAACTGTTCATAAAACACTAACATGCAGAGCCTATGTCACTTCGATACTTTGTAATTACAAGCATATTAATTTTAATGGTTATGGTCACTAGTTTACTAATTGGATATCGCTATGTTTTTAGCTTATCTAATATTGAGCAAAGTATTGAAGACTATCAAAACAGAGAGTTACTAAGTATTAAAATTGCACTTGACCATGAGTTTGTATTTTTAGAAACATTAAATTATGACTACGCGGTCTGGGATGATAGTTATGAGTTTTTACAAAAACAAGATTTTAATTACATAAACTCAAATTTTGCAGATGATACCTTTAAAGCTCTGAAAATTGATGGCGTGTTTATATATGATATGAACTTTAATTTAGTTTACTCTAAAATGCATAATTACATTCAAGTTAAAGACTTTGAAGCCCCTGAATTTAACTTACAAACGCATCCAAAAAATAAAATAATCCTACCTTTAAATTACGCTATACCAAAAAATGATAGTTCAAAGCGCTCGGGCTTTTTAAAAACCAAACATGGCCCTGTTATGTTTGCTTCACATATGATCAGAAAAACTAATAACACGGGCGAACAAGTTGGCGCTATGGTATTTATAAGAAAACTGCGGCCACCGTTTATTGAAAAACTTGCCAGTGTGGCGCAAGTTGATCTTACTCATTTTATCCCTACGAATGGAGAGTATCCTGCTAACTTAAAAAAACTAACGGGTAGCTTACAAGGCGGTAGAATTGCAACTCAAAGGCAAAGAGCGTTAACCGACATTAACAATGAGCCACTCATGCTTATAGATATTAAACATTATCATCAAAAATTACCGGTTTTATTAGACCGCGATTTGTTGTTAACACTACTAATGTTTTTACTTATTTCGCTAGTGGGCTTATTTATTATCAATCGTTATTTTATTCACCCTTTAATAAGAGGGGCTGAGGCATTAAATAAAATGCTGCTTCGTAACACGTTAAGCCCGTTAAAAATGAGTAATCAGTTTTTAGAGTTGCAAGTTCTTATTAAAGGTTTCAATGCGTTGTTTATGCAAATAAGTGAGAAAAATAAAGAGCTTGAGAGAATTAGTAAAATAGATGGCCTCACTCATTTATTTAATCGCCGCGCATTTGATGAAATATTTGAACAGCAGTGGAGCGAAGCAAAAAATAAGCGTAGTACCTTAACTATATTACTGGTTGATGTGGATTTTTTTAAACAATTTAATGATGTGTATGGCCATCAAGCGGGTGATACTGCACTGCAAAAGGTGGCTAATACTTTAAATAAAACAGCGTTACTCTATCAAGGGGTAGCTGCTCGTTATGGTGGCGAAGAGTTTATCATTTTGCTTAATCGACTTAGTGATGAACAAAGTGCTGAGGTATCAAACTTGTTGTTAAGCGCTGTTACAGATTTACAAATTGACCATATTGGCTCTGATATACAAAATCATCTAACTATTAGTATTGGATGTGTGAATATTAATGGGAACCATATATTTAAGCAAAATATACAACCTAAATCAGCGATTAAAACGGCAGATGATTCACTGTATCAGGCGAAAAATGAGGGGCGAAACCGAGTTAAATTTAAGTCGATTTAGCTCGACACTTCTTGTCCGCCGTGTTGCTCGGCTAAATCATCAAGTTCGGCAACGGTATAATCAAATCCGCTTTCATCATATTCGTAGCTTACTTTAACGCTGTCGCCGCCATTAAAAAGACGTGTTTTTACGTCATTGACTGGCCAATCTTTTAATTCGTGTAAAAAGCGGTTGGCCACTTGTGATGACTCAAATCGGTAACTAATCTCTGTTTTCATAAATAATACCCTGATAATTTTACCCCCGTAGTTTGTTGATTTTTACCAAGGAGTCAAGTTATCTACTTTAAAAGGGTAATAAATTATGACTTTATAGATACTTATCAGTCATAGTAATCTAAATTGGAGTGTTAACAGTATAAAGCTGTTTAAAAAACAATAACGGAGTAGGCAATGAAATATTTAGTGAGCTTAGTTGGGCTTATCGCTTTTTTAATGGTGGTACTACCGGGACCCCTTTATAAATTTAATATCGTTGAACTAGGCACTGCTTTTGCCGGTTTTAGATTAGGTGTTTATGTTGGTGGGGCAGCATTAGCCTTATTATTAGTTCAAGTGCTATTTATGCGTAAAACAGTGAGCTTAGCCAGTGCAGTGATCACTGTTATTTTTGCAGCAGTTGCTATTGCAATGCCGCTTAACATGATGAATACAGCAAAAAGTGTTCCGCCAATTCATGATATTTCTACCGATTTAATTAACCCTCCTGAGTTTGTTGCGGTTGTGCCTTTGCGTGCTGATGCACCTAATCCTGTAGCATACGCGGGAGAAGAAACGGCAGCGCAACAACGAAAAGCATACCCAGAGCTAAAACCGCTCGAGTACAACCAAACGCAACTAGAGTTAGTGGCAGCTACAACAAAAGCTATGGAAAACCTTGGTTGGGAACTGGTTAATAGCAATGTTAATAATGGCACTGTTGAAGCAACAGACACCACAATCTGGTTTGGCTTTAAAGATGATGTTGTCGTGCGAATTAACGACAAAGGCAGTAAGCGTGTGGTAGACATACGCAGTAAATCTCGCATTGGTAAAAGCGATTTAGGCAAAAATGCCCAGCGTATTAAAACCTTGATTGACGAGTTAAACGCCGTTGTGGTGCAGTAATTGATAAAAATAGCCCAGCATTATGCTGGGTTTTTTGCAGTTGCTAGGTCAGTTCATGTTCAGAGCTGATAATGCATACTGTGTGAGTTATAAATTTTAATAAACTATGGAGTTATTATGAAAACAGTCGGATATGCAGCAAAAAGCCAAGGTTCTGAACTTACAGAGTTTTCTTTTGAGCGCCGCGATTTACGAAATAACGATGTAGCAATAGAGATTTTATATTGTGGTGTCTGTCATTCAGACTTACATGCAGTGCGAAACGATTGGGGTGGCAGTAAATACCCATTAGTACCAGGGCACGAAATTGTTGGTAAAGTAATTTCGGTTGGTAGCGATGTTACTAAATATCAGCAAGGCGATACCGTTGCTGTAGGCTGTATGGTTGACTCATGTCAAAGCTGCGACCAATGTCATAATCACGAAGAGCAATTTTGTCGTGAAGGCATGGTTGGCACTTACAGTGGCAAAGACAGAATAAATGGTGAAATGACTCAAGGTGGCTACTCTAAGCATGTAGTGGTGCGTGAAGAATTTGTGCTTTCAGTACCTAAAAATTTAGAGCTATCTCGCGTTGCGCCTTTATTGTGTGCTGGCATTACTACTTACTCACCGCTGCATAAATGGGGTGTTAAAAAAGGCAGCCGTGTTGCAGTTGTCGGCCTTGGAGGGCTTGGCCATATGGCGGTTAAAAATGCCGTGGCAATGGGTGCAACGGTTACGGTTATTGGCCGCACTGAATCTAAAAAAGAAGATGCTATCGAGCTAGGTGCACAGCACTATTTAGTGTCGAACAACGATGATGAAATGAAAAATGCACAATCAGCGTTTGATGTGATCATTGATACTATACCGGTAAAGCACGACCTATCACTGTATACACCGCTACTTGATATTGATGGCACGTTAGTGATTGTTGGCCAAGTAGGCCCTGTTGATGAGCTAAACACAGTGCCATTGTTAATGGGTCGTCGTCGAGTGGCAGGATCCTTAATTGGTGGCATTGCAGAAACACAGCAAATGCTCGATTTTTGTGGTGAGCACAATGTATTACCTGAGTGTGAAATGATCAATATAGATGAAATTAACACCGCTTATGAGCGCATGGAACGCTCAGATGTGCGCTACCGTTTTGTTATTGATATGGCGTCGATTGACGTATAATTAATTAAAATAATGAATATAACAAGAGCCGCTATACGCGGCTCTTTTTATACTTAATACGCTGCAGCCGTTTGTTTTGCGCTTTTATTGTTTATTTGTATAAAGCTAAGCCACCACATAAATAACCCGCCTAAAAATAATGCTCCTGCAACATAGCCGGTTTGATTTGGTTGTGCCCCTTGTGCAATAGCAATGCCGCCTACCCATGGGCCAATTGCATTAGCAATATTAAAAGCACATTGTACGAGAGCACCAATCATGGCATGGCCATTGGGCGATACATCCATTAACAGTGTTTGCACTAAAGTAGAAAGCCCTAAGCTACAGCCAATAAAAAAGATCACCAGATAAAGTAAGTAAATATTATAGCTGGCACTTACATACGCAAATGCAAAAATAATAGTTGAGGCAAGGGTTAGTCCCGTGGTTTTAATTGCCGATTTATCGGCTGCTTTTCCTAGTATGTAATTACCGAGTGTGGAGCCAATACCAAACATCACCATCGCAATTGAAATAGTATAGGCGGGTGATTGGGTCACATCTAAAATAGTGTCGGCCACGTAGGTATAAATACAAAATACGCCACCAAAACCAATAATAACAATACCCAAAATAGACCAAACCAGTTTATTTTTTAATACCCCTAACTCGTTTAGTAAATTAGATTTTTGAGTATTTTTAACATTGGGTACCACGTAATAAACAAAAATAAAGGCAATAAACGCCAGTACACCTGCCCCGGCTAAACAATAACGCCAACTCAAATTTTGCCCAACGAGCGTTACTACGGGTACGCCTACAATGGTTGCGACTGTCAGCCCCATAAATACTTTTGACATAAAGCTAGCACGCTTTCCAGCAGGCGCTATATCTGAGGCCAATAACAAGGCTGCGCCAAAATATGCGCCATGGGGTAAACCACTTAAAAACCGAAACAGCACAAGTTGCTCTAATGAGCTAGCTAAGGCGCTTAAGCTATTAGCAATACACATTAAACTTAAAAATAGTAACAGCGCTTTTTGTTTACGCATGTTTGCTGTTGCCAACATTAAAATAGGCGCGCCAACAACCACTCCAAGAGCATAAGCACTAATGGCATAACCACTTTGTGATGGGGTACTACCAAATGCTTCACTAATTAATGGCAACATAGGCATCATAGAAAATTCAGATAAACCCAAAATAAAGGTGCCTAGCGCAAGTACAACTAAAATAGCGGCTCTATTGGGCTGACTCGACGGCGATGTAGTATCAACGACCATGTAAAATCCTTGAAGGTATTGAATAAAATTTAATAGCAAACAAAACGCCTGTACGTTTAAAAAATACAACACACACGTTTATTTAAAATTGAATATGGGAATGAGGAATAAAGAGACTGACATTTTAAATTAAAAGCCTCCTCCCGTCATGGTCTAAACCATAGTTTAAGATGAATAAAATTTAACTTAAGCAAACGAAAGGCTGGTTTATATGGGCTTGCAAGCCACTCGCTCATTAAAAACAAGATATATTAGATTTAAATGTAATGCTAACTTGACTTTTTGTATGGTATGAATGATATTTGTAAAGTAAGCATTACTTTTGAAACAGGATTAAAGCAATGAAAACAGAATTAAATTTAAAACAACGCCAAATTAAAAATACTAGCTACTTGGTTAAATGTACCTTGATTTGGTTACTCACCTTAGCGTTATGTAGCTTTGGCCCGACATTAATTTGGGATCGCGCCGAGATAATTAGCGGCTTTTTTATAGTTGTAAATGTAATAGCCGGCATTGTAATGATTTTGGCTAACAAACGTTACTTACAGGGGATGGATGAGCTGATGCAAAAAATACATCTCAGTGCCATGGGGTTTACCCTAGGTGCAATATTGGTAGGTGGGCTTGCGTACACTAATTTGCAATTGAGTGGCTTAATTGATTTTAAAGCACAGATACCCGATTTAATGTTTTTAATGGGAGCAGTGTATTTAATTAGCGTGTATGTGCTTAACAAACACTATTGTGCAGGTGATGAATGAAAAACCGATTAAAAGTGTTAAGAGCCGAGCATAACTACACCCAAGCAAGGTTGGCCGAGCTGCTAGATGTTTCTCGCCAAACTATTAATGCGATTGAAAAAGGTAAGTTTGATCCCAGCTTGCCACTGGCCTTTAAGGCAGCAAGGTTGTTTGAGTTAAAAATAGAAGATATTTTTGACGACGAACAGGGTTAAAAATTAACAAAGTGCGACAATATGTCGCGCTTTTTAGATTGCTACAGCACGTATAATTTACCCACAAAAATTTTGTGGTAAATCAATAATGACTGATAAAAAAAATTCTTTAACCTCTTATTTATTATCCCCTTTAGCGCTTGTTATAAGTAGCGTATTATCGCCAGTTGCTTTTGCAGATGACACCTCAATTGAAGTGATTGAAGTGCACGGCCAAGCACAAAATAAACACCTATCATTAGGCTCATCTGAATCGCTATTAACCGATTTAGGAGTGGACTTTTCAGCCGCCGGTGGCATGGCCAATTTACCTGTTTTAAATGGTTTAATGGGCGATAGAGTAGCGGTACTGGTTGATGGGGCGCAAATCACCGCCGCCTGTGCTAACCAAATGAACCCGCCACTGTCTTATATTTCAGCCAATCAAATTAGTAGCTACAAAGTGGTTGCAGGTGTTTCTCCAGTAAGCGCGGGAGGCGATAATATTGCAGGTGTGATTGCTGTTAATTCTATTTCACCTCAGTACAGTGAAAGTAGCGAACTTGCATGGCATTCAGGTTATGTGTCAGCCCAGTACAACACCCTTGATAACGCCAAAAAGGTCGGCGCAGGTATGCGCATTGCCAGCGATGTACTCAGTTTTAATTACCAAGGTGCTTATAGCGATGCTAACAGTTATGAAGATGGTAACGGCGATTTAGTGCTCGATACCCTATATCGCGCGCAAAACCATAGTTTAAGTGCTGCCATGCGCGATGATAAGCAACAATTAGTGGTTAAGCTAAGCCATCAAAAAATACCCTATCAAGGCTTTGCTAATCAATATATGGATATGACAGATAACACCAGCTATGGTGCTGTGGCCCAGTATAAGCGCGCTTTTACAAACAGTGAGCTTGAAGCGCAGTTAAATTGGCATAATGTAAAGCATGAAATGGGGTTTTTTAGCGCAGAAAAACCCGGAAAAATGCCCATGAAAACCGATGCTGAGGATATAAGCACCCAGTTAAAATGGCGACTAGCGCTTGATAACAACAGCCAGTTACTACTCGCGCAAGAGTATCACCACATGAAATTAGATGACTGGTGGCCTGCAGTTGAGGGCTCAATGATGATGGGACCAAATGACTATAAAAATATTAATAATGGCCGACGTCAGCGTATTGCTTTGCTTGGAGAATATGAAAGCCAACTAAGTACTCGCTGGTGGGTAAATGCAGGCATTCGATTTGAAAATGTAATGACCAACACTGATGATGTACAAGCATATAATACAGGCATGGCTGCAATGAATGCGATGGCCATGGCGATGCCAAGTGATGCAATGGCGGCTAAAAAGTTTAATAACCAAAGTAAAAAACAAACAGATAATTTAGTTGATGCAAACGTGCTGATTAATTATCAACTAAGCAATAACGACGAACTACAAATTGGCCTAGCCCGTAAAAATCGCGCGCCTAATTTATACGAACGCTACAGCTGGGGCGTAGGTAATATGGCCACCACCATGATTGGATGGTACGGCGATGGCAACGGCTATATTGGTAATATAAACCTTAAACCAGAAACCGCACACACGCTTAGCAGCACGTACACCCGCATGGCAAAAGACGACAGCTGGCGTATAAGTGCTAATGCGTGGGTGAGCGACGTGAATGACTATATTGATGCCAACATAGTAAGAAGCTTTAACCGCACAGCGCTTGCTGCCAATACCCGTAATGTGCTTATGTTTAATAACGTAGATGCCAGGCTTTATGGTGTAAAGCTAGATGCGGTTTTAGCACTGCACGAGTCTAAGCAGTATGGTAACTGGTCATTAAAAGCGAATATTAGCAACACCCGTGGTAAGCGCGATGATACTAATCAGCCGCTTTATCAAATTAAGCCGCTGCAAACCCAATTTGCCATTAACCAGCAAGTTGGCCGCTTTGAAAACGCACTCACGTGGCAGTGGGTCGATAGTAAAACTCGCGTAGATAGCAACCGCTTAGAAAACCAAACTGAGCAGTATCATTTACTTAATTTAAGCTCAAAAGCAAGTTGGGATGCACTTACCGTGAGTGTTGATATTATCAATCTGCTTGATGAGTATTATGAATTACCATTAGGTGGCGTAAGTATTGCTGAGTTTAAACAAGATATGTCGCAGGGCTTTAATCAATTAGCAGGGCAGGGGCGCTCTATAAATTTAGCCATGAGTTACGCGTTTTAAGGTGAATTAAAAAATTGAAATAAAACCGTGAGGTTTAATTTTAAATTAAATCTCACGGTTTGTGGATATTTATGATTTGAAGGTGAGTGTGTTATGCAACGCTTTTCTTTAGAATAGAAAAGCCAACTTTAAAAACAGCTTTTTTATAGAAGGAAGATTTTTTATTAAGAAAGTCATCAACTATTTCTATTAACTCATCAACAAAGTCGGCCGATGTTTGAATTTTATTTTCCATAATATAATCTACCTTTGTCATCTCATTAACCAAATGAAATTGATGTGCTGAGGTTACTACTATGTAACTACAAGTAGTCCTGCTTAATAATGACGCTATTTGCATTCCATCTTTGGCAACGTCAGGCTCTGTAATTCCTTGAACATCTAATATAACGATATCGTATGGTTTTTGTTGTAATCGATTGAGCAGTTTATTATCTATTTTTGAATATCTATCTATTTTATTGAAGCCTGCATTACTAGCTATGTTTAACATATCTTTATTAAAGTAAATATCTTCATCATCTACGATACAGATATTTACATTGTTGAGCTTCATTAGGAATTTACCAAAACCTTTTAAAGGTTTATGCTTCATGCTCTTAAGTTCCTGATTGTAAATACTTGTTTTGCTTTTTTGCTATTAACCAATTGTTGCTCATGAATTATTTCTAAAAAGTCGGAGGTTCTCTTGCTGAGCTCGTTGTAATGCTGAGTTAGTACCTGAGCCCAATACAAGCCATAACCAAAACCTTCTGATTCATCCTTTAATTGAAAACCCTTTTCGAAGATAACTTCAGGGTTATCTATAGGACTAGAGATATTAGTAAATTTTAACGTAATATCATTACTGTTATTAGTGAAAGCAGAAATAGTAGCTGTACTGGAGTCAATACTATACTTCCAAATGTTGTCCATCATGATGGAGATAATATATTCAACTATGTGTGAGGCGAAAGTTATATTCGTCTTCTTATCTACATTAAAATCGAAATTAATATTTTTTGATCTGCGTGTATTTACTATTAAAGAAAAAACTTTTGAATATTTGTCCAATATTTTTAAAAGGTTTGTTTTCTTATCTAAATTTGCGGAATATTGTGAGCTAGGGTGGAATTCGTTAACTCCGGCGATCATTTCGATAAATTGATCCATTATAACAGTTGCCCCAACAATCTTGCTTGCAGGTTTATCAAGCTCTATTTTTTTAGTACTAACAGTCGGGTCAATAATAGAGGCTTCAGTAACAATCGTTTGAAGCACTTTGTGTAATTCGTGTCTTAGGTTATGGGATATATGCCTTAAAGTAACGGATTCCTCTTTCTTTTTAATAACATTACCAGTGTTGTAAAAAGCAACTCCGTATTGACAAAATTCAAATGTATTTATTTCAGACTTCTCGCAATCTTTTGAAGGGCAGCGAATGCAAATACTTAACATGTTTTTTCCTAATTATTGTTAGTCACATTACGCCACTTAAATGTAAAATCTATAGCATATTAAAAGTTTTTGATAATTCATGCTCTCTCATTTTTATATTTTATCTATTCATTGTAATAACTTACCAGCCACTTTTGGTCTTAGCAATAAGTAATAGGGCTAATACTACTGAGTAGCAGCTATTTAAAACTAAGACGTCATACTATTTTTATTTTTCATAAGATTGGTGAGCTTACAGTCTTTTATAAATCATTGTGAAACTACATTCATTTAAGTAAGTTACGCTTGTGACAAAATTCTATAAACTGCTTTAACAGCGGATTTTTGTATTTGTCTTTATGCATCACTAACCAAAACTGTCTTTGCATGGAGTGGTTTAAATTAAGCTGTTTAACACGGCCATCTTTTAGGGCATATTGCGCAGCAAGTGATGATAAACATCCTAACCCTAAGCCATTTGCTACACAGTTTATAAGCGCTTCAGTGGTATTGAGCTCTACGCTTTGCGTCCAATTTTTAATTTGTGGCGCAAGGCTATGTAAAAAGAAGGAACGCGAGCCTGAACCAGTTTCTCTTAATACCCATTGGCTACTATTAAAGTCGTTAAAGCTAAGTTGCTTTTTTGCAGCCAATGGGTGGTTTATTGGCGCAATAATACACATGGCGTCATGGCTAAACACATTAGAGACTAAATCGCTTTGGTGGGCTTGGCCCTCAATAAGTGCTATATCGAGCTCGTAATCTATAAGTTTTTGACAAATAAGCGTCGAATTGGAAATCAGTATTTGTTGCGAGTAATGCTGTTGCTGCGCTCTAAAGTTGCTTAACAAAGCAGGCAATACATGATTACCAATCGTGTCGCTGGCACCAATTTTTAAAGTTCCGCTGGCAGGAGCGTTGTCTAAAAATAAGTTATCGATAGTATTTGCCCGATTTAATAGTTCATCAGCAAGGGGCAGTAGTTTTTGCCCTTCTTGATTTAATAATAACCGATTATTTACACGATCAAATAATGGATGGCCTAACTGCTTTTCAAGTTCGCTAAGCGCCATACTCACCGCCGCTTTAGATAGAAACAATGATTCAGACGCTGCTGTAAGGGTGCTGTGCTGGGTTATGCCGACAAATACTTTAAGTTGCTTAAGTGAAATATTCATTATGCTATGTTTAGTTTACCTGAACCTGTGTTCTATATAATTAGATTTAACTTAACAAAATGCAAGCGTAAACTTCTCTGTAAGTTACAACCACAGGGTGGAATAGAGATGTTTAAACATATAAAAACAAAAGTATCAGGCGCACCAACACCAATGGGCGGTTTGGCATTAGGTATTGCCAGCCTAGGTTGGGCTTGGGAGAGTATGTTTAACCTAAATGGCGTAGCACAATATGCCGGTGCCGCTATTGCGAGCGTGTTATTGCTATTGTTAACTCTTAAGTTTTTACTGCATCCTCAGCTGCTTAAAGCCGATTTAGCCCATCCGGTTGTGGGAAGTGTGGTGCCTACTTTTGCTATGGCTACTTTAGTGGTGTCTAATTCTTTAGGGCAGTTTTACTCCCTTGCGGGAGATATGCTTTGGGTTGGTGCATTTTTATTGCATGTGGTGTTTTTAATCAGCTTTATTGCTCATCGCGTGATTGAATTTAAAATTGAGCATATGGTGCCAAGCTGGTTTGTACCGCCGGTTGGGATCATTGTTGCCGATGTCGCGTTTTCAGGGAGTCCGGCTCTGCTATTTTTAGCACAAGGGGCGCTTTATTTTGGCATGCTGATGTATGCAGTTATGTTGCCTATGATGATTTACCGGATCATTTTTGCTGCGCACATTCCTGATGCTGCACAACCTACACTGGCTATTTTAGCGGCGCCAGCAAGTTTATCGTTAGCTGGTTACTTTACAGTTATCAGCGAGCCGTCACCGGTTATTATTGGCTTGTTATTTGGAATTGCGGTACTGATGACCTTTATAATTTACGTCGCATTTTTTAAATTACTGCGCCGTCCATTTTGTCCTGGTTACGCTGCGTTTACTTTCCCTATGGTCATTGGTGCTACCGCGTTATTTAAACTTGCCGCATGGATGCATACAGTGGGAATTGATTTGCAGTTTGTTAAGCAAATACAGTATTTAGCAACGTTTGAATTGATTGTGGCAAGTGGGGTAGTTTGCTATGTGGCGGTTCGTTATTTGGCTCACTTCAAGCTTTTTAACACTCAATTTAAGCCTCTCACCCTATCACAATAACAATTAAACGCTTGTTTGCACTATCTCGTTAGCCTCGTGCTCAATTGCTTGTTCGGCATCTTGCTCAGCAAGCTTTGCGCGCTCTGCTTTTGAAACATAAGCCGGTTTGTTGCTTTTATGTAGCTTGGCATTAGCACGCTTATCTTTGTTATTAAACTTTGTAATGATCTTTTTTCTGCGATTCATGATTAACCCCGTAATTTTAAGGTGCGCATTATACAGGCATCTTTAGTAAAGCTGTTAGATAAATATAGTGGCGGGTTTACGCTCTGTCGCAAAGCGTTGTTTGTTATTACGCTAGGGCGTTATAATTATGGTTCTTAGTTGTTAATTAAATGGGATTTGTTTTGAAAAAGTTAGCTTTAGCTAGTATCGCTTTATTGGCCTTTAATACTCATGCACAATTAAATAAAATTAATGACAGCGTGGCTGATTACGCTGTAAATACCTACCAAAGTGCGCAAGTACATACACTCACAAATTTGGTGTCTTTTCCAACGGTTAATAAAAGTGATGTTAGCGCACCACAAAATCCCGACTTTATTGGCTTTAAAGCGCTACTAAAAATGAAAGCGGCTGAGCTTGGTTTTGATTATCAAGATTTAGGTTACACCGTACTTATTGGTATGGGGCAACAAACTGAAAAGGTAACCATAGTAACCCATGGCGATGTGCAACCCGCTAATGCCAGCAAATGGAAACAAAGCCCATTTATTATTGATACCTCAGAGCCGGGTAAATTAGTTGGCCGAGGTACCGAAGACGATAAAGGCGCTATAGCCACCGCTTTATATGCGATGAAAGCCATAAAAGATAAAGGCATAACCCTTGATAACCGCATTGAGCTGATGGTTTACCTAGCGGAGGAGTCTGATTGGGAGCCGTTAACTGAGTTTATGAAAACCTATGAGCAACCAAAGTATGCGATAACCATTGATGCCTCATACCCTGTAGTGGTTGCTGAAAAAGGCTGGAGCTTAATTGCGCCAACATTTGATGCAACATCACCACAAACAGGTGTGTATGTCAGCAATGTAACGGGTGGTGCCTTTGCTAGCCAAATCCCTGAAGATGCCAGCTTAACTTTGCATAATGCGAGTACTGAATTGATGGCTCAATTAAAACAAACAGCCAAGGTTCTTAAGCAAGTAGAATTTACCTTTGATGATCAAACAGATGGAACTTTAATTAGTGTTAAAGGCATGTCGGCTCACTCATCTGAGCCAGAGTCAGGTGTTAACGCCATAGCTTATTTGGCTGAACTATTTAAAGCCGTTGAGCTTGAAAACAACAGCGATGGGCAGCTCATTAAGTTTGTAAATCAGCTAATTGGCCTAGATATTCACGGTAAACAGTTTGGTGATATTGCGTATAAACATGACTTTATGGGGCCAATGACGGTAGCGCCCACAGTTATTGAACGAGACGGTAATAACCTAACGTTAGCGGTTAATGCTCGTCGTCCTATGGGTAAAGAGGCTGACTTACTAAAACAGCAAATTAATAGTGCGCTTACTCAATGGCAAGCTGATAATAAAGTAACATTAGCCAATGTTAAAACTACTATTGGTACACCCATGTTACTTGATGACGCGCCCCATGCGCAGAAGTTACTTGATATTTTTAAACACTTTACTGGCGATCAAGATGCAGATTTTGTCTCTATTGGTGGTGGTACCAACGCTAAGTTATTTGATAATGCCGTATCGTTTGGCCCATCAATGCCAGGTAAACGCTACACCGGTCACTCAGAGCATGAATTTATTACGCTTGAGCAACTAGCACTTAATTTACGTATGTACACCGCTATGATGATAGAGCTGGGAAATATGTAATTTTGGATATATAACCTATATCAAATACGAAAAAACCGCCGTAACGGCGGTTTTTTTATAGCAACGGTGTGCTATTGAAAGTTTATTTCAGGCAAGCATTCAAACCCAGGTTTTGCAAATAAGTAACCTTGCATTAATTCAATGCCGACACTTTTTAACCAGTGATACTCTTCAACTGTTTCAATGCCTTCAGCCAGGGCTGTAACATTTAGCGCGCTAAACATGTTTAAACAGTGGGTGACGATTGCTTGGCGATTTTTATCTTTGTCGATATCTCTGATCAGCGCCATATCAAGCTTGATAATATCAGTTTGAAAATCGGCTAATAAGTTTAATCCAGAATAGCCTGAACCAAAGTCATCGGTGGCTGTTTTAAAGCCTAACTCTTGGTAATAGCTTACAACACGTTTTACATGTGCGCTGTCTTCTATTTTTTCGACTTCTGTAAATTCAAACATAATATTAGTTGTAGGGAAATTGTACTTTTTAGCCGCTTCTAGGGTAGTGCGAATACAGCGCTCAGGCTTATAAATAGCGTTGGGTAAAAAGTTAATGCTTAGCATGGTGTTTATGCCTAGCTTAGAGGCAAGTGCAATGGCTTTAATTCTACACAGTTGGTCAAAGGTATAGCGGTTGTCGTCGTTTACTTGGGAAATAATAGAATAAGCCGACTCATTATTTAAACCACGAACCAATGCTTCATACCCATAAATAGTGTTGCTCTGGCAATTTATAATAGGCTGAAATGCCATAGTAAAGTCAAAATCTAGTTCGCTAGAATCAGCGCAGTTGCTACAAGATACTTTTTCGCAACTTTGTGATTTCTCGTTCATGCATCCACCTTTGAATTTAACCCACACTTAAAGGTGGTTAAGTTTCTTGTAATCCTAACAAAGTATTGAGATTTTACA
Organism: Pseudoalteromonas sp. S1612; assembly: GCF_005887175.1. Taxonomy (GTDB): domain Bacteria; phylum Pseudomonadota; class Gammaproteobacteria; order Enterobacterales; family Alteromonadaceae; genus Pseudoalteromonas; species Pseudoalteromonas undina. The sequence continues at coordinate 131,199 of NZ_PNDH01000008.1, forward strand.
TAATTATATTAGCGAACATTAATATAACTCATAATAAAGTTTTTATTTAATTCATGAAAAATTAGCAGTAAGGTTATGCTAAAACATAATCTTACTGCTACGCAAAAAGTATAATTGGTTTACAAAATTAGTTAAGTGTTGCCGTTAGCTTTATGCTGGTATTGAGTAATTTTGAAATGGGGCAGCCTTTTTTGGTGTCTTCACACAGGGCTTGAAATTGCTCATTTGAAATATCTGCAATGGTTGCATTTACTTCAAGGGCAATGTGCGTCACGGCAAAGCCATCATCCACTTCGTCTAAACTAACCACTGCTTCGGTGTTTATGTTCTCAGCGGTAAAGCCCGCTTCACCAAGTGCCAGCGATAAAGCCATACCAAAACAGGCACTATGTGCTGCACCCACTAATTCCTCAGGGTTTGATCCTGGCTTATCTTCAAAGCGGGTATTAAACCCATACGGCTGGTTATCTAATGCGCCACTTTGCGTTGAGATATAACCTTTCCCTTTTTTAATATCACCAGACCATGTTGAACGTGCAGATTTTTTAATCGTCATTATGTTCTCCTTGTTGAGGGTGTAGGCTTTTTAGGTTAATTAGTCATACCATGTAGTGTTTGCAATACGTTGTAAACACTACACGGTAAAACAGCTAAAAAGCGTTATTTACATAGATATTTGCAAAATAGAAGCCAAATAATTTAATAAACAAAACTCACGTTACGTTTGGGATTATTTATTATCCCGAATTTAGGTTATGTCAGCTATTTGCAGGTGATAAGGAGGCGTACTTTCACGGTTTTGAAACGCTAAAATAGCGTTGTTTTTAATTATTCCGTGTTCAATATTGATAGCGCGGCGAATGGTTTCGTCTTTTTGCCATTGCTCTGGACCGGCTAAAACAGTTGGCAAGTATACAATGAGCGCGGCAGAAATAGAGCGCGTTGCACTTTCCCATAAGTAGCTAGGGGTATGATCAACCGCGTAATAATCCGTGGTTTTATAGCTAAACATCGGGTGTTTAAATGTTGTTGGCTTTGCAAAAAAGAATCCCATTCCTTCATCACAACTTACATCTATTATAAGGCTATTGGGTTTTAAGCAATTGGCTTCAGATTCAATCACAAAATTGACGGGGTTTGCGGTTTCTTGGTAGGTGCCATTAACAATAATGTCAGCTTCGCTAATAAGCTCAGTAAGCGGGCGCTGCGACCCATCGTGCTCAACCACCATCATGCGAGCTTCGCCTTCAATGCCTGGGCGTACTTTAACATAATGACAATCAAGTACTTCTTCACGCACTTCATGATCGGGGCGCTGTATACAAATTGTAATATCTCTAAAACCATGAGCTTTTAATGCATAAATAGCGCCTCGGCTAACAGCGCCAAAACTAAAAATAATGGTTTTACGTTGATTACCGTAATGGCCATCAATGCCTTTTAGTTGCAGAGCATGTAACACCGCACAATAACCAGCCATTTCATTGTTTTTATAAAAAGTATGACGGCCAACATTTCCCTGTGGTGACCATACAAACATGTCTTCAAAGGCAATAAGAGTAAGCTTTCTATCAAGGGCAGCTTGGGTAATTGCTTGTTGTTGTACGCAATGTACATAGCCCCAAATTGTGCCGCCTTCTTTAAGTTCTTGTAAATCAGCAAGCACTGGTTTGGCAATAATGACGGTGCCTAATTGGGTTAAAATATCACTGCGGGTGGCAATGCCGCCTGTCAGTGCTGCAATTTCTTCGTCGCTCATATTAAATGCCGCGCCATAACCTTGCTCAAAAATCATATTTTTTCTGAGTTTTTCAGGTATACGCATTAAATGCGCAGGATGAATAGGGTAGCGTCTTTCATCTGTTTTACGTGATGTTCCAATTACGCCAATAGTTAATTCACTCATGCTATATCCTTAATTAAAGTATGCTGAGTTTATAAACGAATAATGCTACATCGCTAACAAACAAAGAGGGGTTTTACAGGCAAGCTCACGCCATGGCTGTAAAAATAATGCTTGGTAAAGGGTGTTCTTTTAATTAGCTGTGCTAGGTGTAATGAATGTTGAGCAGGCAGAGGGTAGAGTGTTAACTTGCATTGAATAACAAGTTGAAACGTTAACCACTATAACAGCTATGTAAGATATAAAGTGAGATTAAAGCGAATATGCGTGTATTGGTTTTTATAAGCGGCTATTTGCTGCGTTTGCACCGCTCTGAGCAATAAATAACGTTATCCCAGTCTCGTTGCCATTTTTTACGCCACGCAAACGGTTTATTACACACAGGGCATATTTTTTGCGGTAAGTTAAGTTTTTTATGTGCCATAGTTATTTGCCTGACTGCTTTTTGGATTTACGTACCGAGGGAGTGATGGCTACATGTTTTTTTAGTATGGCATGAATAGCACGTTTAACATCGCTACGCTCTCGGTATTGCCACAATCGCTCGCGTGCCTCTTTAGATGCTCGAGTTAAATCAAGCATCGGCTCAGGGTAGTCTTCACCTAGTTTAAAGTCGTTAAATAGCGCTTCCATGGGCGTTTGCTCCCAAGGTTGATGTAAATATTCAATAGGGAGCTTTTCAAGTTCAGGGCACCATTTTTTTATAAACGCACCGGTTGGGTCTTGATCCTCCGATTGCTTAATTGGGTTGTAATGGCGAATAGTATTAATGCCAGTAACCGATGCCTGCATTTGTATTTGCGGATAATGAATACCTGGCTCAAAGTCTAAAAAGTAATTAGCCAGCGGAAAACTTGCCTGTTGCCAGCTGATGTTTAAATGATGGGTTACAAAGCTCACCAGCATAGCGCGCATTCTAAAGTTAATATAACCGGTGGCTTTTAAACAGCGCATGCAGGCATCAATAATAGGAATACCGGTTTGCCCCTGTGCCCAGCGTTCAATATCGCTAGTAACCTTAGCGTCATCACGATACGGAAATGCATGGTAACCCGGATTTAACGCTTTAAATTCCATGCTGCATTCGCTTTCAAACTTTTGCATAAAATGGCAATGCCAATGCAGGCGAGATACAAACGCAGCAAGCGGACGCTTCCAGCCTTTTTTATTGGGATGGGTTGAATGGTATGCGTCAATCGCCATTTGATACACTTGCCTCAGGCTGATATTTCCCCACGCTAAATAGGGCGATAACCTAGAGCAATGCGTACGGCTTAAGCTTGGGCTGGATATTCCTTTTTGATAACCCTTACCGCGTTCAGCAAAAAAGCTTTGCATTACTTCACGGGCAAGTCGCGGCCCTCCGAGTTGAAAGTTGTCATCGTCAGCTGTGTAATTGTCTGGTAATTCTGGCGATTGGTAGTGTGTGAGTGTCACTGTTTTAATGTGTTTCCAATCTGGGATGGCAATTGGCGCTTGCATTGTTTGTTGCCAGCATTCATTCCAATTATTGCGATTTTTTTTACCCCGAATGACAGCCCCCGTTGGTGACTCTAACCAGTTAATCTGATTATGTTGGCACCATGCTTTAATCGCTTTATCGCGCTCAAATGTATTATTTAAGCCGATTTCTTGGTGACTAAAGAGATTAATTATTTCAAACTGGGTGAGTAGCTCTTCAAGCAACGACTGCATATTTTGTTTAAATATGTACACGCAGCTATTAAAGCGATCAAGTTGTTGGTTTAAATCACATAGTGACTGATACACAAAGCGCCAATGTCGCTCGTTATAATGAGCATCTTCGAGTAACAGCGGCTCAAAGTTGTACAGCAATAATGTTGGAAGCCCATTGCTAAACGCATGTTTAAGCGGTTGATGATCGCTTAAGCGTAAATCGCGTTTAAACCAGACAATGTTTATTTTTTGGCGCATGAAATTAAACTATTTGCTAACGGTGTAGTATTAATGAAGATCCAATCTATAAGTACGTATTGCCTAGTACTAGGGTTTAGTTTTTAACTTAAAAGTGAGAAATAATGTTTTTAGATTTAATTCAAAACAACAACCGCTCTGTTTATAGCTACTTAGTTGGCGGTATTAGTCCACGACCGATTGCATGGATAAGCACCCTAAGTAGTGAGGGGGTAAGCAATATTGCACCTTACTCTTTTTTTACCGTAGCAAGTTGTCAGCCTGCAGTGCTAAGTGTGACTCAAGTTAACCCCAGTGATAAAGCCAATAAAGATACACTGACAAATTTACTAGCCACCAAAGAATGTGTGGTTAATATTGTTAGTCATGCCTTAGTAGAGCAAATGAACCAAAGCTGCGCTAATTACCCTAATAATGTCAGTGAGTTTGATGAGGCCAGCATAGAGAGAGTCCCAAGCCAGTTAGTTAATCCGCCGAGTGTTGCAGCTTCAAAAGTACGCTATGAATGTAAGCTTCGAGAAGTGATCACTATTTCAGATGAACCAAGCGGTGGCAAAATGATGCTCTTAGATGTAGTGGGAATTTTTATAGATGACGCCACGTTGGTAAATGGCTACATAGATCCGACACGTTTAGATGCAGTAGGTAAAATGGGCGGCGATTACTTTAGCACCACCAAAGATAAGTTTGCATTAAAACGCCCACAACTTTAAAGGTGAGCGTTTTAATTACATTAGGTTAAACCGCACGCTATTTACTCTGTTTTTGGTAAAAACAGTGCACTCATTGCCCCCAAAAAACCTAACCCACTGTAAAGCAAAATAAGCTCTGCGGTTGATAAAAACGATTCTAATAAGCCTATACTGCCTAACATCAGTAATAAAACCCCAATAACGGTATTACTAACCGACACATAATCGGTGCGTTTGTTACCCTCTGCCATATCGACGAGGTACGTTTTTCGCCCTAAGCGTACTCCTTGGTGCGCAACTGAGAGTAAAAAGTACAAAATAGGCATAGCCCACCAATTTAGTAGCAGCTCGTTATACCAAGTTGCAATAACAAATACAGCCAGCCCATTAATGGTAACCAAAGTGGCACTGAGTACCAGCACTCGCTGGCTAGATAAGTCACTTAAGCGCCCCCAAATCGGCGCTGAGACTAGGCTTGCAAAGCCGGAAACGGCAATAAAGGTGGCAAGTAAAGAAAATTCAAACGACTGTTTACTGGCTAAAATAATATAAAAAGGGGCACTCAATGCTGAACAAAGCAGTAAGGCACGTGTAATAACAAAATGCGCAAACTGTTTGTCTTGGTATAAAATTTTTAACTTTGAAAACGCGTGCAATAGGCCATTATTAGCTCCTTCGGTAGCGCCACTATATTCGTTAATTTGTGCATAAAAAAACGCGGCAATCAGCCACATTAATGCACCCAGTAGTAAAGCGATGATCACAATGTCTTGATCTTTTTGCTGTGAAAAAAACCACATCATGAGACCAAACGTTAAGGTGGCAAAACCGGCAATACTCGCAGCAAGCCCGCTAATATTACCGCGTTGCTGTTTAGGAATAACTTTGCCCAGCACATCTTTTGCAGCGACAGAGTTAAACCCTCTAGCAAGGCTAAATAAAATTAATAAGCCAATAATGGCGTAGCCTGCTTGTGCGCCCTTGAGGGTAAATGCCACCGCAACCATGGCTAAAATGCATCCTGCTTGCATCACTGCACCTATTACCCATACCCATTTACGAACGGGGAGTTTGCGAATAACGTTAGCAATAGCAAGTTGGGGCAGCAATGAACCCGATTCTCTGATTGGTACTAACCAAGCAATAAAGCTCGCTGGCACGTTTAAGCTTTGCATTAACCACGGCAGCGTTATTTTGGGGTTGAGTAGCGCATCAGCAAACTTACTAAACAGCTGGCTAATGAGTAAAATAATAAAATTACCGGGTACTTCCTGACAGGCATTGTCGTCGATGGCCTTGCAAGCTCGGGCGTCTTCTTCATTGTTTAAGCGTTTATAGATTTGTTCTTTTGTCAGTTTTTTCACAATTAATAACTACGCTATCAGTGTAAATATTTAGATATATTAAGATGGTATGCTTAACTTTTCTACTGTTGGGATTACAAAGTCATTTTACCTGCTAAGAATAAAGGAACCCCAAATAAACACAAAAAAATCAGCTAAGCGCTGATTTTTTGTTTGTACTAAAGCAGCGTCTTATTCAAAATCACGAGCACTGTGGCGCTCTGCCATTTGTTCTTCTTCTGGGCCCCAAGTACGATTAACACGGCGGCCTCGTTTTACACCTGGGCGCACAGCTATTTGCTTAGCCCAACGAACTACATGGGCATAAGATCCGACATCTAAAAATTCAGCGGCATCATATAAGTCGCCTAATACCAGTGAGCCATACCATGGCCATATTGCAATGTCGGCAATTGAATATTCGCTGCCTGCCATGTATTCGTTGTCACTTAAATGGCGGTTTAGTACATCTAGCTGACGCTTAGTTTCCATGGTGAAACGGTCAATCGGGTATTGCATTTTGGTTGGCGCATAGCTGTAAAAGTGACCAAAGCCGCCACCTAAATAAGGCGCCGATCCCATTTGCCAAAACAGCCAATTACGACATTGTGTTTTAGCTTGAAAATCATTAGGAATAAGCGCATCAAACTTTTCGCCAAGGTATTGTAAAATAGCGCCTGATTCGAATACAGGGGTTGCTGGTGTTGTAGAGTGATCCATCAACGCAGGTATTTTTGAGTTTGGGTTTATATCAACAAAATCAGAGCCAAACTGGTCGCCTTCACCAATATTAATTAAATAAGCATCGTACTCAGCCTCAGTAATACCAAGCTCCAATAGCTCTTCAAACATAATACTGACTTTTTGCCCGTTGGGGGTCGCTAATGAGTAAAGCTGAAATGGATGTTTGCCAATAGGCAATGTTTTATCGTGAGTTGCTCCTGCAATTGGGCGGTTAATGTTTGCAAATTTACCGCCACTTTCATTGTCCCATGTCCATACTTTTGCTGGGGTGTAGTCGTTGTTATCACTCATAAATAGCCTCTAATCGTTTAAACGTGCGTATTTGCTTTGCCCGTTGTTGCTTTTAATTTATCTGCTTTTGCTAATTTATACCCTAAAAAGAATCCACTAAGTGCGCCAAACAGATGGCTTTCAAACGAGATGTGAAACCGTTGTGGTAACACGCCCCAAATAAAGCCACTGTATAAAAAGGCCACCACCACGGCTATAAAAATAGATTTAAAAGAACGTCTTACAATGCCATAGCATAAAATAAATCCCCATAACCCATAAATAACGCCACTTAAGCCGACATGAATATTGCCACGAGCAAACATCCATACCAGTAATCCACCGACTAATGCGGTGAATATAAATACACTATAAAAACGCTTTACGCTGTATTGGCAAATTAACCAGCTTAAAACAATGAAGGGCAGCATATTACTAGCAAAATGCCACCAGCTACCGTGTAAAAAGGGAGCGCAAAGAATACCAATCAGCCCTTGAATGCTGCGTGGGTAAATACCTAAACCATTTAAACTAATGCCTGGCAGGCTATTAATTAGTTGTAACACAAAACAAATAGTCACAATGCTTATAATGGCAAAACGGGTGCTGCTAAGTAACGACAAGGTGGATGGTTTATTTTGCATACGGTGCCCTTATTTATATTAAGAGTGGCCAGTATAGGAATAGTGGTGAGTAATGAAAAGCAAATTAAAAAGCACAGCGATTAAACTGTGCTTTTTATGCTGATTAATTGTAATTAACCAAGCTTGGTAAGTAATTTTTTAGCTGCTAGCTCAGAGCTTGCAGGGTTTTGACCGGTGATCACTAAACCGTCTTCAAGCGCAAGCACGCCCCAGTCGTCGGTTTTTTGATAGTCACCACCTTTTTTGATCAGCTCGTCTTCGACTAAAAATGGCACTACATCTGTTAATTGTACAGCGGCTTCTTCAGTGTTACTAAAGCCGGTAACTTTTTTACCCGCAACCAATGCATTGCCATCAGCATCTTTTGTATTTAAAAATGCGGCGCTCGCATGACACACTGCTGCCACTGGCTTTTGTAATTTTACAAAATCTTCGATGAGCGAGATTGAATCTGTGTTATCTACTAAATCCCATAATGGGCCATGGCCGCCTGGATAAAATACCGCATCAAAATCTGAAGCATTCAGTTCACTTAGTACTTTTGTGTTTGCCATTAATGCTTGCGCTGCACTGTCGTTGTCGTATCGCTTGGTTGCATCAGTCTGGAAGTCGGCTAGTGTACTGGTTGGGTCGATTGGTGGTTGGCCACCGTTTGGTGAAGCTAGAGTGATTTCTGCGCCAGCATCTACAAATGCATAATAAGGGGCGGCGAATTCTTCTACCCAAAAACCTGTTTTCTCACCGGTATTGCCTAAATCAGCGTGTGAAGTAAGTACCATTAGTATTTTCTTAGCCATTATTTTTTCCTTCTGATGATTTAAAATTGTAATCTTTGCTTAGCAATTACTATATGCACTAACCCAACCTTAAACAACGATGATAAATTTAACTTTATTGATTTAATAATTGATACAATTAGGGGTTGAAGTTAAAACCGCACTGGAGCGTCCATGAAAGTCTCGTTTGAACAATTAAAAAGTATGGTGGTATTTGCACAAATAGTTGAGCAGGGCAGTTTAACTGCAGCGGCAAAGCAACTAGGGTTAACACGGGCGGTAGCCAGTTATCATTTAAAAAAGCTAGAAACGCAACTTGAAGTAACCTTACTTAATCGTTCAACACGGACCATGGCCCTTACTGAAGCCGGTATGGCTTACTATGAGCGTTGCCGAGTTATTACCGAGCAGGCTAATGCTGCCAATCAACAAATAGAAAATATAAAAAGTGAGCCCCAAGGATTATTAAAAATTAGTTGCCCGGTTAATGTGGGGATGCAATTAATAGTGCCTGCAATTAATACCTTTAAGCGCCAATACCCCAAAATTGATATAGATTTACAGCTAACTGATGATGTGGTGGATATTATTAAACACGGATTTGATTTTGCTATTAGGGGGGTTGCGCTGCGCGATTCAAACCTACAGGCAACCAAGTTAACCACTATGAGTACTTGTATTTGTGGCGCGCCTAATTATTTTGCACATTATGGTAAGCCCACTACGCCCGATGAATTAGCACAGCACCAGTGGGTGGTTTATCAGTTAGGGAGCAAAATCTTGACCTTGCAAAAAGATGGTAAAAAAGTCGACATTACCATGCAAGGATCGCTCAGTACCAATAATGCCGCTGCACGTACTGCATTTGTAGAGGCAGGACATGGCATAGGGCGTATACCGCTATACGATGCATGGCCAAAAGTACAAGCGGGTTTACTGCAAATTATAATGGACGACTACAAAAGCAAAGACATTGAATTGTACGGAGTTTTCCCGCCAGGAGCGACGGGGTCTAAAAAGTTACGTTTGTTTGTTGATTATTTAAAAGCGTATTTTGTAAAACAGCATACGGCATTAGGTATGCGTAAGGGCTAGCGCTCGGTTAAATAAGGCAACAGCCTGTTGATACATTGCTATGGCGAGAGCTGCATCGTAGCGCTCGCCTTCATCACGCATAAAGGCATGTTGCGCGTTAACTTCTTGCCATTGGTAATTTATGCCAGTGCGAACAGCTTGCTGGTATATTTTGTCTCGGCCATCTTGTGGAACATGGGGATCTTGTTTACCCCATATAAAATGAATTTCACCGAGTATGTCGGCCATGCGTTCAAATGAGTTATTACCGGGTTGTGCGGGCAGTGTATTACTGTGTATATCGGTGGCGTATAAACAAAACGCGGCTTTTATAAGTGGGTTTAAAGCGGCTCTGTAAGCTAAATGTCCACCAATACATACACCCATAGCTCCCACGTTTCCTGAACAATAACTTTGTCGTTTTACAAACTCGATAAGGCTTTGTGTGTCGCTATCATGATGCTCTAAAGGTTTAGCCCATTTATCGTTATTACCTTTATCTTTACCTTCGTCATCATAAGCCAGCACAGTTCCGATAGGGTTAAGCTCATGAAACACTTCTGGCACAAGTACCACAAAACCATGACTGGCTAAAATAGCTGCACTGCGGGCAATAGGTGCCGTTTGCTGGAAAATTTCAGAATAAAAAATAATGGCAGGGTATTGCCCCGATGTTTGTGGGCGGTAAATAGTGGTTCGCATTAACCCTGTAGGCGTTGGTAAGTCAGCGTTATGGTGTTGAATGATCATAAAAGCGCTCAGTAAAATAAATATAATAGCTGAGCGCGGTCAAATAAACACGCCCTAAAGTTTAAATACTTGCAGGCATTTTATTGCAACTTGCGTAATAGCTAACCGTAGCTGGCCAATCAGAAAATATACCGATTACACCAACCTCTTTTGCAAGCACATCAACCACGGTCATCATGTCACCATCGTTATCTATAACATCACTAATTGACTGGTAATAGTATCCGCCTCCATTATTCAGCGGCCCTGAACGTTCAAGACTCCATGCAATAATATTAAGCCCTGCGGCTTTAGCATCAATAGCGTACTGTGATGGCACGATATTACTTTCATTATCTATGGTTAATAGCATCCAAATGGGTGGAGCAATAATTTTAACACCGTCATTAAAAAGCGAAGCCATACTAGGTTGCCATGTGTCGGGGTTGTTAGGATCAAACCCTGCATCGCTGTCTCGGCCATCTAAATACACACTTTGCGCTGCAAATTCAGGGTTAGTATTAATCCAATATTGTACGTCAGCTAAATTAAATGATTGCGGAAAAACATGCGAAGCGGGTACCTCCATTTGCGTGTATTCATCTAGCATTTTTTGTGCGTATTGCGTTTGGGTCATACCGTTAAAGGGCATACTCACTTGAGGTGATTTAAGCTCTGGGGTCATTTTTACTCCGAGCTGTTTAAATAGTGCAATACTTTGTTTATGGGTCATGAGAGTACCTGAGGTGGCGTATAAGTCAGTGCGCCAACTTGGTGTACCTTTCATGTAATCGCTAACATTAGTGGCGCTGGTGTTTGCGCCATCCATTTTACCCTCAAGGGTTAAAAACTCTGCCAAGCTAATATCACTGGTACAACATTTAGCTGAAGCAGGCGTGCCACTGTTAGAGTTTGCTGGAGTAAATGGCTCACTGCATTTAGCCGCAAGTTCTGGAATAGATAAAATGTTAGTGGTGGTGTGCAAGTCGCACTGAGAATGGCGGCATACTAGCTCTTTATCATTGGTAAAGGTGACATCGCATTCGACAATACCGGCGCCCATACGAGCAGCCGCTATGTAAGACTCTTTTGTGTGCTCTGGGTATTGCATGGGGGCACCACGGTGACCAATTGAAAAATCAGTACGATAAAAAGGGCCTTCTTTACACGATTCTAATTGTGTTTTTAGTGCGCTGTCAGCCATATCGTCAATTAAGTAGTCGGGGCGAGTACCTAGTTGCGTATTGGTGCCTTGAGCTACTTCAACAATAACCGGGGTAGGTACTTCAACAATTTCAACGTCAGTGTTGGTAACAACCACTTCTTTTTCGACTATTTTTACATCGTCATCACAGCCAGCGAGTGAGCTTAATAATAAAAAAGTTGTTAGAAAAGGTATGCGCTTCATTATTTGTCCTTAAAAATAAAAGTGGACGCTACCTTACTAATTATTAATGACAATTTCACTACAGAGTGATTAATTTGCTGATTTAGCCATTATTTGGTTTACCACTAAGGCAGACAGCATCACTCCCGCGCCAATACTTAATCTAAGTAGGTCTGCGTCTCTATTCCAAATAAGTACATTAACAATAATACCGGCAGGAATAAGCAGGTTATTCATCACCGCCAAAGCGCCTACATTAACCAGTGTTGCGCCTTTATTCCACATAAAGTAGCCCAAACCTGAGGCTACAATACCTAAGTAAATAAGAATGCCCCATTGCGTTGAGCTGGTAGGTAACTTCTCGGTATTGCCAAACAGCGCATAGCAAGCGCTGGCTATAACAAGCGCACCAATAAAAAACCAGCCAAATACGGTTTTGTCATCCAGTTTTTGATTAACCATTAAACGCTTGTAGCTTACTTGCCCTGTAGCAAAACTAATATTAGCGCCTTGAACTAATAATAAGCCAAGTAGAAAGTCGTTGGTTAGGTTTTCATACCGAATGGTAATAGCCCCTAACACGGCAATAAAGGCAACAATAAAAAATTGCCAGTTAAACTGTTTATTCAATGCGTCGTTTAAAAGCGTAATGTAAAGTGGCGTCATTACGGTAAATAACAGCACTTCTGGCACACTTAAAAACAAAAATGAGTGGTAATAAAAGCCATACATAACCCCCAGTTGCAGTGCGCCTATCAGCATGAGTTTAAACGCAAGTGGGGTAGGGATTTTCTTTAAAAAAGGCAAAAATACTAACGCTGCCAAAGCCACACGAATTAGCACACTAAACCACGCATCAACTTGGCCTGCTAAATACACACCAATTAAACTAAACGAAAACGCCCAAAGAAGGGTAACTGCAAATAAATAGCCCATAACACTCATCTTGTCTTAAGTAATGGTGTCAGTTTATCTGTTATATATTGTTCTATAAACAATAAAAGCCCGCAAGCGGGCTTTTATATCAGTTGATTAAAAATATTAATTAATCAACTAAACCACGGCGCTTAAGCAATGCATCAGTCGTTGGTTTTTGGCCTCTAAACTCAATGTAGCTTTGCATTAAGTCGCGGCTGTTACCTTTTGATAGGATCTCTTTACGGAACTTATCGCCATTTTCGCGCGTTAAGCCACCATTGTTTTCCATATGAGCAAAGGCATCAGCGGCAAATACTTCAGTCCATAGGTAAGCGTAGTAACCTGCTGAGTAACCACCTGCAAACGTATGGCTAAAGTAGTTTGATTTGTAACGAGGTGGTACAGGGTAGTAATCAATACCGTGTGCCTTTAACGCTTCACTTTCAAACTGTTGTACATCAGTTACTTTTTTGTCAGAACCAAATGAGTGCCATTCCATATCCAGTAGTGCTGCAGCTAAATATTCAGTGGTACCAAAACCTTGGTTGAACTTTTGCGACTCAAGTACTTTATCAAGTAGTGCTTGAGGAATTGGCTCACCTGTTTTGTAATGCTTAGCGTAGTTAGCTAATACACTTGGCTCAATCATCCAGTCTTCATGTGCTTGTGATGGAAATTCAACAAAATCACGCGCTGTAGCAGTACCTGCTAGGCTTGGGTATTTAACGTCAGAGAATAAACCGTGTGCTGCATGACCAAACTCATGGAACATAGTTGACACTTCGTCAAACGTCATTAACGTTGGCTCGCCTTCTGCTGGCTTTGGAATATTTTGTGCATTATAAATAACCGGTTTTGTGCCTTTTAAGCCGCTTTGGCTTACGTATGCACTCATCCATGCACCGCCACGTTTACCTTCACGTGCATATGGGTCCATGTAAAATAAGCCTATTGCGCTGCCATCAGCATTAAATACTTCAAACGCCATGACGTCTTCGTGATAAAGCGGTAGGTCTTTACGCTCTTTGAATGTAATGCCGTAAAGTTTTTCCATTGCAAAGAATAAACCGTTATGAATAACCGATTGCATTTCAAAGTAAGGCTTAACTAAGGCTGGATCTAGGTCGTATTTTTCAGCACGCACTTTTTCTGCATAGAAAGACCAATCCCATGGTTTTAGTTCAAAACTTTCACCAGAATCGTTAATTACTTTTTGAATCGCTTTTGCTTCTGCTTGCGCTTTTTCGACTGCTTTTGGCGCTAGGTCATCTAAAATACCGTACACGTTATCAGTGGTCTGAGCCATGCGTGAAGTCATTACATACGAAGCCCAATCTTTAAAGCCTAACAGTTCTGCTTTTTGTGCACGTAGGTTAGTTTCTTTAATAATGATAGGGCCGTTGGTTTTAGCTGCACGGTTGGTTGATGCTTTAAAAATCTGCTCACGCAGTTCACGGTTTTCAAGGCTAGATAAAATAGGCTGTTGTGTGGTGTTCACTAGGGTGATCATGTAGCCATCTTTGCCTGCTTTTTTAGCAGCTGCTGCAAGACCTGCAATTTCACCTTCAGATAAACCAGCTAGTTTGCTTTTATCTGTTACTAAAATGACGTCTTCTTTAAACGATTTTAATACGTTTTGAGAAAACTCTGTTGATAACTTTGCAAGCTCAGCGTTAATTTCACGCATTTTTGCTTTTTCAGCATCGTTTAATTTAGCACCGGCTTTAACAAATTGTTTGTAGTAAAAATCAACAAGACGTTGATCTTCAGCGCTTAACTTATCTTTGTTGTCGTATACTGTTTGTACACGTTCGAATAATGCACCATTTAGGTAAATGTCATCAGAGTGTGCTGAGAACACAGGCGCCATTTTTTTATCAATGCGTTGGTACTCATCGTTAGAGATAAGACCTGATAAGTTGTAAAATGCAGCTGATGCGCGGTTTAATAGTTCACCAGCAAGTTCCATTTCTACCAAGGTATTTTCAAAAGTAGCTGGTTCTGGATTATTGGCAATTGCCAAAATTTCTGCATTATGTTGTGCAATACCTGCATCAAATGCAGCTTCGTATTCAGTAGTACCAAACTTATCAAACTCAGGAGCCATGTATTGCAATGGGCTTGGTTTAAATAATACATTGCTTGCGTTGATATCTTGCACTTGTGCTGTGCTTTGTTGTTTTGTTTCTTGGGTGCTTTCAGAAGAACAGGCAGATAATAAAAGTGCACTAGCAATCGTAGTGGCGATCAGTGTTTTACGCATAATAACTCCATAAAAAATAGTAGCCGAAATAGGCTTTTCGAGTCGAAAACCCAGTTAACTTACCAAATTTTGACTTATATACAACAAAGTTTATCGATTTAAAGCGGGATTTAAACGCAAATTAGGTGATAAAAACTCGGTATGTAAATAAAAAAGTAGAAAAATACAGCAATTATGCAATTAGCTTTAAGTTTGTTGCTGCGTATTTAAGCTAACCGCATGCTAAACTTGGGGTATTATTAGCGCATAAAAATAATCGTTTGTGTGCGACCTTATACATGGAAAATCAATGAACTTAGAACAAATTAATCACATTCTCGCCTTCGTATTGTTTAGCTACAACGACATTCACATTACCGTGGCAAAAGTAATTCAAGTACCCCTAATTTTGTTTACTATGTGGGTTGTGGTGACTCAGATTGGCAAGTTAATTAAAAAGTCATTACTTGCACGAAAAATGAGCCCAGATGCAGTGCATTTATTCACGCGTTTTTATTTCATTTTAAGTATTGCGATTTTACTTTTTACCTCCCTTGAGGTGCTTAACATTCCACTAACCGCATTTGCCTTTGTATCGGGTGCCATTGCCATCGGTGTGGGGTTCGGTGCACAAAATATTATTAATAACTTTATTAGTGGCTGGATATTAATGTGGGAGCGGCCAATCCGTATTGGTGACTTTTTAGAGGTTGGCACTGCAAAAGGGGTGGTTGAAACGATTAATACTCGCTCTACTCGTATTCGCAGGAACGACGGTGTTCATATGCTAATACCCAATAGCCAGTTATTAGAAAACACTGTAACCAACTGGACGCTTATTGACGGTAATGCGCGCTCATCTGTGAGCGTAGGCGTAGCTTATGGCTCTGATGTGTTATTAGTTAAAAAGTTAATTCAGCAAGTATTAGATGAGCATGAGGCAATACTGGCAACGCCTCAATCAACCGTATTGTTTGATGATTTTGCAGATAGCTCGCTAGTTTTTAATGCTATTTTTTGGGTCTGCGCTGAATCAGAAACTCGATTAAGACAAGTCCGCAGTGATATTCGTTTTAGTATTTATGAAGTGTTTGAGCAACACGATGTGGTTATTGCATTCCCGCAGCGAGATCTTCATATTGATGGTGAAATTGTTCTTAAACGCTCATTAGTGAAAAAGTAGTATTTAAAAAAGTGCCGCGTTATTTCGCTATATTTTTTAACAACTCAATGTAAGGACATATGTCCGCTTTTTGGTTGTTTAGTTGCTAAAAGTACACTAAATGTCGGGATAGTGCGGTTAAGTGTTAAAAATAAGTTTATTTTTTAGTGTTCAATATGCGGTAAATATATTACAGCATGATATAATCTCGCGCATTCAGTCAGCCTTATTTATGCCGTTTTTGTACTCTCGGTAATAAGGTCCGCGCCGCATAGAGCAAGTCGCGAAAAATTGACTGAATCCGTAATTATTTAATTGCGCAACACATCAACCGTTGAACAAGAGTGCACTAAAAAGGTTAACCCCGACATGAAAGCAATGAAAAGATCTACGTTAGCAACCCTTATCAATGCAACGTTGTTCTCTGCCGTAGCAGGTACGTCAATTTCAGCCGTAGCTGCTGAGCAAGAAACTACTGCTAAGAAGAACCAACTAGAAGTTATTCAAGTTACTGCTCGTAAACGAGTAGAAAACGCTCAAGAAGTGCCTGTTGCTGTTTCAGCCCTGCAAGGCGATAGCTTAGATGCTTACAGCTCAGCTGGTATGGATATTCGTTTTATGAATGCGAAAATCCCAAGTTTATCTATTGAATCTTCATTTGGCCGTTCATTCCCACGCTTTTATGTACGTGGCCTTGGTAACACTGATTTCGATTTGAATGCTTCGCAACCAGTGTCGCTTGTGGTTGATGAAATTGTACAAGAAAACGCAATCTTAAAAGGTTTCCCTGTATTTGACGTAGCACGTGTTGAAGTGCTTCGTGGTCCTCAAGGTACATTATTTGGTCGTAATACACCGGCTGGTCTAGTTAAATTTGATACCGTAAAACCAAGTCAAGAATTTGAAGGCTATGGCTCTGTATCTTACGGTAGTCGTGGTGCTGTTGACTTTGAAGGTGCTGTTGGTGGTTCATTAACAGATCGTTTATCAACACGTGTTTCAGTACTTTGGCAAGATAAAGACGATTACATTGATAATCGTGCACCTGGTTTTGAGCAAAAAGATGCCTTAGGTGGTTACACTGAACAAGCAGCCCGTATTCAATTTTTATATGAAGGTGACGATTTCACTGGATTATTTAATTACCATGTTCGTGATTTAGATGGCTCTCCAATTGCCTTTCGTGCTAACACTATCAAACCTGGTACTAACGATTTAGTTGATGGTTTTGAAAATGACGTGGTGTATCACGATGCCGCATCTCGTGCGACGCAGCAAGTGGAATCGCAAGGTGCAAGCCTTAAGCTTGAGTGGGACTTAGCTAATCATACAGTAACGTCAATTTCTGGTTGGGAAAGTGCAGAAATTTACTCTCGTGCTGACATCGATGGTGGCTACGGTGGGTTCTCTATCAATGATGTTCCAGTTGCAATGGGCCCTGGTTTTATTCCTTTCTCTTCAGAAAGTGCTGATGGTATTCCAGATCAAGACCAATACACGCAAGAACTTCGCTTATCAAGCAACTTTGCCGGTGACGTAAATTACCAGGTAGGTGTTTTTTACTTCGACGAAGCATTAACGATTGAAAACTTTAGCTATGATACAGCCAATAATGGCGTATTAAACGGTTTTGTTAGTCAGCAGCAAGATACTAAAGCATGGGCTGTATTCGGCTCAGTTGATTACACCATTACTGATGACTTGAAAGTAACCGCGGGCCTTCGTTATTCAGACGATGAGAAAGAATTCTCAGCAAATCGTACGCTTAGCCCTGTAGGTGGTGCTGCTACTTACATTGAAAAAAATGTTAGCGATGATCACGTAAGCTGGGATTTATCAGCTAACTACAAAATCAACGATGACGTAAACTGGTATGGTCGTATTGCTAACAGTTTCCGTGCACCAAGTCTTCAGGGTCGTATCTTATTTGGTGATGAAGTAACCGTTGCTGATTCAGAAACTGTTACGTCATACGAGACAGGTATTAAATCTGATGTGTTAGATGGCCAAGGCCGCGTAAATGCAACGGTATTTTATTACACTATGGATGACCAACAGCTAACTGCTGTAGGTGGTGGTGCTAACTTTAACCGCCTATTAAATGCTGATAAAACAACTGGCTACGGTTTCGAAATTGATTCTGAGTGGGTGTTAACGGATGAACTAAATGCAACGTTTAATTTAAGCTACAACAAAACAGAGCTTAAAGACAAAGATTTAGCCGTTGCAGTGTGTGCACAGTGTACTGTTACAGATCCTACCTTCCAAGTACCAGGTGCATTTGGTCCTGAAGATCGTGCTATTTTAGATGGTAACAGCTTACCGCATGCACCAGAGTGGATCTCTAACATCACACTTCGTTACACTAAAGAACTCGCTGAAGGTGATTTCTTTGCTTACGCTGATGTGTCGTACCGCAGTGAAATTGACTTTTTCTTATATGAATCAGTTGAGTTTGAAGGTAAGCCACTAACTGAAGTTGGTCTACGTGCCGGTTATGCATGGGCGCAAGGCGACTACGAATATGAAGTATCAGCATTCGTGCGTAATATGTTTGACGAGCAGCAAGCAATTGGTGGTGTTGATTTTAATAACAATACAGCCATGGTTAACGAAGAGCGTTATATTGGCGCTGAATTTAAAGTTAACTTTTTCTAATCGATAAATTTAACGTTAAATTGTAATTATTGATAAAAGCCTGCCTAGTGCAGGCTTTTTTATTTTTGTAGAGCTGCTAAAGTAGCGCCCATATGTTTATTAAAGAGAAAAAGTAATGGCTGGATTTTGGAATTACCGTGTAATTTATTGTGAAGCAACCAAAGATGAAGCGGCGCAATATCAAATACACGAAGTGGAATATAACTTAAACGGTAAAGTAACTAACTGGTCAGAGACTGGTGCCGCACCATTTGGAACCACATTAGATGCGTTAAAAGATGATGCTGAGCGCTTAAAAACCGCCTTCGAAAAGCCGATACTTAAAGTAATGCGCAAAGCCCGAGGTTATGAGTTAGTTGATGTAGATACCGGCGAAGACGCTTATGCTGAGCCGCCAGCAGGTTTGGCTGAGTAACACAAATTATTAAAAGGTGCCTAGGCACCTTTTTTATTACCCAAAGTTTAGGTTAAATAACCAGGAGAAAAGTATGTCAATTGAAGCGGTATTATTTGATATGGATGGCACTTTAGTTGACTCGGAAAGTGTGCACTATAACTGCTGGAGCCAATTACTTGCGCCTTTTGGTGTGTGTTATAAAGAAGATGATTTTTGTCGGCGCTTTTCGGGACGTCCCACTATTGACGCTGCAAAGGAAATAAAACAAGTTCATAACTTGTCTGTAAGTAGCCGCTATTTAGCGGATGAAAAATATCGTTTATTTAGTGAGTACGTTAAAACCAATTTACCGCCTTTAATGCCTTATGCTGAAAATGTTCTATTAGCGGCTAAAGAGCAAGGTTTAAAAATGGCGTTAGTAACAGGCAGCGCAAGGCATGAAGCAGAGCCAATACTAAAAGGATTAGGGTTTTATGATTTATTCGATACCGTGGTAACTAAAGATGATGTAATTAATCCAAAGCCTGCCGGTGATCCCTATCTATTAGCACTTAAAAGTATGCAGGTTGCTGCACAAAATGCGATTGCCGTTGAAGATACTCTCACCGGTGTAACCGCAGCGAATAATGCTGCTTTAGCTGTAGTCGCTATCGCTAATAAACATACACAGGAGCACGATTTTAGTAAAGCAACACAGCAAATGCAAAGCCTTGAAGAATTTTGGCAATGGCTTCAATCTCAACTATAGTTTAAGCCATATTAAAATTTGCAAGGATGCAGCAATGGTGATGATTAAAGCAACGCTGTTTACTTTTTTAATCCTTTTTAGTGCTAGCTTATTGGCGCAATTGCCTCCAGTGCAACTTGCTAATGTTTACGATGAAACTAAGCATGAGGATATTCGCCAATACTTGGTGAGTGAAAAGTTTGATGGAGTTAGAGCAATCTGGACGGGAAAGCAGTTTGTAACCCGTCAAGGCAACTCCATAAACCCGCCTGAGTGGTTTACCGCTCCTTTGCTAGATATTTGGTTAGATGGTGAGTTATGGACCAAACGAGGTCAATTTTCTGTACTCAGTGGTATTGTCAGAACAAAAATACCCAACGATTTGCAATGGCAAACCGTTACTTATCAGGTGTTTGATATGCCAGATACAAGCATGCCTTTTCACCGTCGTTATCAAAATTACTTGTCACTTATTACTAAGCTAAATAGTCCCCATATTAAAGCGGTTAAGCAATATCAATTTAGCGACAATCAGCAACTCAGTAATTATTTTAATCAGGTTACTAAACAAGGCGGCGAGGGCGTTATGCTTCATTTAGCAGAGGCTAAGCATACAACGGGTCGCTCTAGTGCATTGTTAAAACTCAAGCCTTATTTAGATGCCGAAGCGTTAGTGATTGAACATTTACCGGGTAAAGGTAAATACGCAGGAATGCTTGGTGCATTGAAAGTACAGACAAAACAAGGGCTGACATTTTCTATTGGTACGGGTTTTAGCGATAAAGAGCGAAAGTATCCGCCAGCTATAGGCGCAACAATTACTTATCGATACCACGGGTACACTAAAAATGGCTTGCCGCGTTTTGCCAGCTTCTTACGGGAAAGACCCGAAAAATAACGAGTGTAGGCCAATTCAGTATATATTTTTTAGCAATTATGCTAAATTGCGCGGCCTTTTTAGTGATGTTTGGTGATCTATGTTCGTTGGTTTTGATTATGGTAGTTCTAATTGTGCTATGGGTGTTTTAAACGAAGAGCGTGTTCAGCTCATTCCTTTAGAGCAAGGCAAACATTATCTTCCATCAACGTTATACACACATCATAGTGCCTTAGTCGTTGATTTTGTAGCGCAGCACTTGCAGGGCTCAGAGCATGAGCATGGCTATAAAACCGCGCGCCAACCATTACTTAATACGCTTGCGCGAATTAAATCAGACCTAGACCTACAAGCCGGCGACGAAACCCTATTTATTGGCCGAGAGGCGATTAGTGAATATGTGCAATTTCCTGAAGAAGGTTATTTTGTAAAATCCCCTAAATCATTTTTTGGCGCTACTGGTTTAAAGCAAGGACAAATTAATTTTTTTGAAGATATTGCCACTGCAATGATTTTAAAAATAAAACAACGTGCTGAATCATCGTTAGGGTATACGCTGAGCCAAACTGTTATTGGTCGCCCAGTGAATTTTCAAGCAGTTGGTGGTGAGCAGTCAAACCAACAAGCCGTGGGCATTTTAACACGTGCAGCAAACCGAGCAGGCTTTAAAGATGTGGAGTTTTTATATGAACCACTTGCCGCCGGGATTGATTATGAAAGTGATTTAACGCAAGACCAAAAAGTGCTGGTAATAGATATTGGTGGTGGTACAAGTGACTGTTCATTTGTACAAATGGGGCCAAGTTTTAGGAATAAACAACAACGAGACGCAGATTTTTTAGCACATAGCGGAAAGCGAGTAGGCGGTAATGATTTAGATATTGCTCTGAGCTACCATGGTTTAATGCCGTTACTTGGCTTAGGCAGTACTTTTAAATCGGGTTTACCATTACCCAATCAGGCATTTTGGCAAGCATGTAAAATTAACGATGTGAATTTACAAAGTCAGTTTTATAGTGCTCAGCATTATCGTGAACTGAGTGCACAGCTACGCGATGTGAGTGCTCCCGATTTATACAAACGGCTCATCCATTTACAGCAAAATAAGCAAGGGCATCAATTAGTTCAACAAGCTGAAGCGGCAAAAATTGCACTAAGCTCGTCTGAAAACTTTAATTGTGATTTAACATTTTTAGATTCATCACTTGATAAAGATATCTCTATTAATGAATTAGCATTAGCCGTTGACGACAGTATTAGCCAAATAGTGACATTAGCAAAACAGGCCATTGCAGATGCTAACACCACCCCAGATGTAATTTATTTAACGGGTGGTAGCGCGCAATCACCACTGATCAAGGCGGCTTTAAAAACCCACTTAGGCGATATTAAAATGGTTAACGGTGATCACTTTGGCAGTGTCACCGCTGGTCTGACTAAATGGGCGAGTATGCTTTATAAATAAGCTGTTATAAAGAGATTTGTCGGGTTGCGAGGTACTTTTCGTAATCTGGCAAAGAACGCTCAAACTCGGTGTCCATAAGGGGAGAGCTTAGTAACATATCAGCGCTTACTTCATTACAAGCAACAGGAATGTTCCACACTGCGGCTAAACGAAGCAATGCTTTTACATCAGGGTCGTGCGGCTGAGATGCCAGAGGATCCCAAAAAAAGATTAACACATGAATTTCATGTTCCGCTATTTTAGCACCAAGTTGCTGATCACCCCCCATAGGTCCACTGAGTAATTGCACGACATTCAAACCGGTGGTTTTTTCTATTAAATGTCCGGTTGTACCAGTGCCGTATAGCTTATGTTTACTTAGCATTGGAGTGTGTTTTTCACACCATAATTTTAACGCGGCTTTTTTTCCATCATGTGCAACAAGGGCTATGTTTTTCTTAGCTGGAAGAGATTGTATTTTTTGGTCCATGCTGATTCTTATTAGTTAGAGTAATAAATTGATAGCCAAGGCAATAAATACAATGCCTGTGAACCTATCTATCCAAAGTTGGCTATTAGGGTGACTTTTAAAAAACTGGGCTATTTTATCGCCGAAATAAATATACGTGCAGTCGATAGGAAAAGCAAAGATTGGATACAGTAGCCCAAAAAACGCCAGCTGAAAAGTTGCAGATGACAAACTAGGGTCTACAAATTGCGGGATAAAAGCAATAAAAAACAAAGCCACCTTAGGATTTAGTACTTCGGTCATCATAGCTTGAAACATCACGTTTTTGTTTTTACTGGTGGTAACATGAGGCTTATCTTCTTGCTTGCAAATGGGGGGCTTAAAGGTGCCTTTAAGCATCATAAACCCTAAGTAACATAAATAGGCTGCACCTGCATATTGTACGCTGGCATAGGCAGTTTCAGAGGCTTTTAAAATAGCGCTTAAACCGACAACCGCAAAAAATGTATGTACTACGCCACCTAACGCAAAGCCAAAAGCACTCTGCATACCTGCTTTTCGCCCATTTGCAAAAGTTTGCGCCATTAAAAACGCGTTTGATGGTCCAGGCGCAACGGCCATTAAAAAGCTAGCGAGTAAAAATGAGAGCAAAAAGTCGGGGTTGATCATTAAATAGTACGAAAAAGAAGTGGTAAATGATTTTATCAAGCAATGAGGAAAATAAAAAGCGGGCATATTGCCCGCTAAGTTGAGGATACTAAGTTCTTTTAAAACTAGTCGTTATGCTTTTAAACATAATGAAGTGCTAAATTTATTAAAAACTAACGGTGATATTATTTGAACACACCGTAGTGCTCAGCGCTTCACACACTTGATATGTATAGGTGCCGCCACCTTTAGTATTAATGCTGTCGGTGTAGGCATTATTATTTGCAGTGGTAATGACTTTGTTACCATTGCGGTAGATATCAACTTGGCTTGTTGCCGCGCCATTCCAACTTAAATCAACAAATTTAGTGCCTTTTGATTTGTAACCTGAAGCGCTAAGAGAGATAGCATCTACGCCTGGCTCTGGATCAACACCACCAGTATCGCCACCCGCACAGCCGTTTGCTGTAAGGTAAGCATCAGCGTCAGCCGCTTTTACAATACCGTAGCCAAAGTAATCATCACGACCAGCAGCCCCTTGATCTTGCGCAGTTGCCTTTAACGCATCGCGAATTTCTGTGCCTGTACAGTCACTATGATTAGACCATACTAGCGCAGCAATACCTGAAACCGCAGGAGTTGCCATTGACGTTCCACTCATAAAGCCATAATCAGTTGCGCCAATATTAATTGTCACGTTTGTACTAGCGACTAATGCACTACGATCTTCAAATGCAGCGCCTACAGCGGGAATTGTAGTATCGTTGGTATCACCTAGTGTTGCGTATAACATGCCAGCTTCATTGTTGATAATAACCGCACCTACACCGCCTGAGTTTTCACAGTTAGCGACTTTGTCATAAAATGAAATAACGCCGCGGTCAATCATACATACTTTACCAGCCGCCGCTGGATCAACTGTTTCGCCAGTTCCCATAAAGTAGGTACTCGCAGTGATTTGACCTGCATTTTCCATTGCTGATGAATTATATGCTGTGCCATCAGCCGACATACTCGCTGCTGTTGCCATGCCCGCAGGGTAGGTCGATAGAGTATCAACACCACCAGCAGTTACTTCAACACAAATTGTTTCATCATTAGTTGCGCGTTTACCACGGCCAGATGAACAGCTTGGGAATTGTGAAAAGTCAGCAATTTGATTATCGGCATCATTAGCGCCGACCATCATCACAGATGAGTAGCCCGCAGGATAAGAACGTACGTTATTACCATCGTTACCCGCTGCAGCAACTACAAGGCCGCCAGCATTAGTAAAGTTAGCAAACGCATTTGACTCTGTACTGTTTGAGCCACCGCCCCCTAAGCTCATGCTAATAATATTTGCACCTGCTTGAGAACATAAATCAGCCGCTTGAGCTAAATCAGATGAGTAACCCCAACCCGCTTCGTTAAATACTTTAATAATGTGCATTGCCACACCCGGTGCCATACCCACAACACCGAGGTTATTATCTGCAGCACCAATCGTACCGGCGACATGCGTCCCGTGTGGACCGCCATTATCAAACCAATTTCCAGTACCGCTGTCGTTATCGCCAGTAATGTTACCCCAAACAAAATCAGGGTTTGAGCTATCTAAGCCTGAATCGATAACGCATACTTTCATGCCTGCATTGGCATCAAAAGTAACTTGATCAACCTGTGATTGATAAACCGCATATGGCGTAATTTGTTGCTGCATGGCATCACCTACATCATCGTTAAATAATGACATAGGAACGCGCTTATGGTCTTCTTCAATGAGTTTAATATGCGGGTTGTTAAGCAGGCCTTTTAAGCTACTTAAATCTTGTCCAGTAAATTTGGCTGCAATGAATCCATTGCCATCTACTTTAATGTCACCACCTAGTTTTTTAGTCAGCGCTTTAACAACACCTTTTTTATTATTATCAACTTGGATGATGAAGCGATCGTTCGCAGCTTGGGCAGCACCTGCTGAACAAATACCAGTAAGAACTAATGCTAAGGCGAGTTTATTCTTTTTCATATTATATTATCCTAGAATTAATTGGTTAACTAATTGTTAACTTTAGCAGACAGTAAAATAATATAAAGCATAAAACAAGCTATTTTATCTACAAAAACAAAACTATTTAACTTTAAAATAGCCAGTATTAAACAAAAAATATACATTTGTATTTGAATTAGGGGCGGCTAATCAGGTAAAACCTGAATTAGCCAAAATTGAAGAGTAATAGAAAACGCTTTAGCGCCTAAGCATATTTAGTATAACGAAATAGTAAGTAAGAAAAGGGAATTAATAATAAAAAGTGTGTGCCTATAAGCTCGGGTGTAGATAAGTTTAAATATTGAGTAATAAACACCAATAAACTTGCCCCACTCATTTGCATCGCTCCTAAAAGAGCTGAGGTGGTGCCAGCTTGCTTAGGGAACAGACTTAAAGCTCGTCCAGCGGCAGAGCCAAGTGTTAAAGCAAAACCAAAGGCAGCAATAAACATAGGGATCATTAATGCTAATGGGGTTTTATATTGGCTTAATACTAGCATCAGTAAGCCTGCACTCACTAACAACACAAGGCCTGCTTTTAGTGCTCTTTTTGGTTGGCGTTTAATGTAAATAGGCATGATAAAGCTAGCAAGAATACTAAGCACTGCATTAAGCGAGAACCAAAAGGTAAAGTCGGCTACGCTGCCCCCTAATTCAGTAATAAGCCAACCAGGAGCCAATGTTACAAATACTAATATAGCTGACATAGTGACCATACATAGCAAGCTATTAAATAAAAATAACGGAGTTGAAATAATAGGGATAAAGCGTCTTAGATCTAAGATATGCCCCTGGTAATGGCTGTCTACTGGGCGTGTTTCTCTAAACAATAATAAGGTGACAATAAATCCTAATAATGCAAAACCAGTTAGAAATAGAAAGTTCATTTGCCAACCAAACTGCACGGTTAACCACGCACCTAAAATGGGTGCTAACGCTGGAATAAAGCACACGATCCCGTTTAGGTAGGTAATTATTTGGCCACTGCGTTCACTACCAAACTTATCTCTTACTATTGCAAAAGCAACAACAAAGGTGGCGCATGCGCCTAACCCTTGAATTGCACGAGCAAACATCAGTATTAAAAAGCTAGGAGCATAGTATGCACCTAATGCCGCCAGTCCATATAAAGTTACACCGGTTAAGGCTACCGGCTTACGTCCAAAACGATCAGCAAGAGGGCCTGCAATTAATTGCCCCAAACCAACAGTAAGCATAAAAATAGCCACCGTTTGTTGTACTTGTTTTTCGCTCACTGAAAATTGCTCTGCAATAGTAGGAAAGGCAGGTAAATAAATATCAATGCCCATAGGACAAAAAATGACGAGTAACGCTAAGATCAGTAATAAAGTTAAGTTTGGTTTAGCGGGCTGTGTTTGCATCAGGTCTCCTTTTGTCGGTATTTTAAGTGGCGACTGATGAAAAAGAAAGGGCTTATGACCGATGCATCAGACATGTTACCTACTTTTAACTTTATTATGATTATTTTTGTTTAAGTATCACACTTCTTTAAACTGATCCGATGTGTTAATTTGCTTTTTAAGCAAAGACAATGGAAAAACAATAATGAGTAATGAGTCTGCATTAATAAAAACGTGGCATAAATTTAAAAAGCTGCCGTTTGGTAACTGGCTGTTTAGTAAAGCCGTATGTTTTAAAGCGCCTTACTTTGGCTCTATGAAACCTACTATTTTAGATTTAAAAGCAGGGCACTGTAGTGCTGTGGTTAAAAACACACGCCGTGTACACAATCACATTGGCACTATTCACGCTATCGCACAATGTAATTTGGCTGAGCTGTGTGCGGGGGTGATGGTTGATGCAACAGTACCTTATAAAACCCACCGTTGGATCCCTAAGGGAATGACAGTACAGTACCTGGCTAAGGTAGACACTGATGTTACCGCTATCGCTGAAATTGACTTGCCTCATCAATGGATTGATAAAGAAGATTTAGTCGTACCGGTAAAGCTTTACAATACGCGTAACGAACTGGTTTTTACCGCAGACATAACCATGTATATAACACAGAAAAAGTAAGTGTATAAGCCGCTAACGGGATTTTAAAGAGGTGATTAATGGTTTAGCCAACAGGCAGGCTAAACCATTATAAACTAATGTAGCTAGCTTTTAGCTGCAGGCTGCTTATTAACAAACGAAAGCCCGCTGTCTTCATTATCAACAATGGCTTTTACGTCGTGAGCTGGTTTTGGCTTATCTTTAGCATGCTCAATCACTTCTTTTTCAAAGCGCTGCTTTAAACTGCCTTCAATAATAGCACCTGCTTCTATGCTCAGGGTGTCATGAAATATATCGCCAAGTACATGAGCATTATTTTCGATCTTTACTTCACTTGCATTTAAAGAGCCGATGATTTTACCCTTAACAACGACACTGCTTGCCTCAACAACGCCTTCAACAACACCTGAGGTGCCAATCACTAAATGTTCGGCCTTAATGTCACCATCAATACGTCCGTCGAGTTGTACTTCACCTTGGCTTACCAAAGAGCCCGTTATACGCACATCATTAGAAATGATTGAGGGAGTGTGACTCACTCTCTTAATAGATGAGTCTGTTTTTGCTTGTTTATTTTTACCAAACACGAGAAAGCGCCTTTGTTATTTTTAGTGGATTGACATGCTTGTCGTCTATTAATACTTCATAGTGTAAATGAGTACTTGTACTTCTTCCGGTACTGCCCATTAAGCCAATGACATCGTGCTTTGTGACTAATTGACCTTTTTTAACATTAATTTTGTTTAAGTGACCAAAGCGCGTTACAACACCGTTTTTATGCTCTAACTCTATAAAGTTACCATAACCGCCATTACGGCCAGCTCGACGAACCGTGCCATCGGCAGGGGCAAAAATTTCTGTTTTATGCCACCCAGCTAAATCAATGCCTTTATGAAAAGCGCGCCTTTTATTCATTGGGTCTTTTCTAAGTCCAAAATTACTGGAAATATAATATTTTGCAGCAGGTAAGGGCAGGGTACTTGGCAACTCAGTTAAAAAGCTCTCTAGCTGGTTTAACAATAACAACTTATCTGCAATGACTAGAAAGTTACTAGGAATTTTACTTTCATCGAGTATATCTAGCGGGCCACCTTGCGCCGTTGTTTGCGTGCTTAACGCGAGATGTTGTGCCAGTGCATTTTCAAGACCCGTGCCTTTGAGTATTTCTATAATCGCATCATGGCGCTGATTAATCTGCGCAGCCAATAACGTGAAATTAGTATCGTACTGCTGATTTAGCATGATGTAGCGCTGCTCAAAACTGGTTTGTGCATGCTTATTTTGTGTTTTATCTTCTTCGAGCGGCTCATGAAATTCGCTTTCGTTCTCATTAATAGGAGAAGATTCAAGCTCACCCTCTAATTTTATTACATCTTTGCTGATAGAAGCTGGGAGTGATTCAATCATACCTTGAAGTAAAGCTTGTTTTTGTTCAAGTTCAGCTAACTGCTCTTGCTGCAATGCGTAGCGTTGTTGCTGTTGCTTTACTTTTTGTTGCCATTGTACTTGCTTATCAAGCTGAGTTTGCTCGATATGAGAAATTTGGTGTGTTTGCATATAAACACGGATACTCGAAACACTGATCCATGCAATAGCAATGAAAATAATAGCAAGCACAGAAACCTGTAACCAAGGCGCCAAAACAACATGCTTTACTTCACCATTTTGGCGAATGAGCAGCTGACGAGCTGGGAAATGTTTATTAAAAAAAGACTTTATAAATACAGGCATGTCACATAAATACTGGCTATTAACGGATTCAAGATAGCAATTTGAACTAAAAAAGCCAGAAAAAAATTGTAACTTCGGCTTAATTAATAAAAAAGGGCTGCTTATTCAACAACCCTTTTTTACTAGTTTATTGATTTTATATATTATTTTGCTGGTAGTACGGTGCTCTCTACAAAGCCAAAGCCAATACGTGCAAAGCCTTCTTTTTCACACCAGCCACGCATTATAACGTTGTCGCCATCTTCCAAGAAGCTACGCTGCTCGCCGTTACTTAAAGTAATCTTTTCTTTACCACCACAAGAAAGCTCAAGTAATGAACCCGCTTCTTCGTGAGTAGGCCCTGATTGCGTGCCAGAGCCCAGCATGTCGCCTGGCATAAAGTTACACCCGTTTACGGTATGGTGAGTTACCATTTGCGCTACAGTCCAGTATGAGTGCTTAAAGCTAGACTTAGACACTTGAGTTGGGTTGTAGCCTTCATCACGCATTTTTTGTGTTTGAATTTTAACATCCATTTGAATATCAAATGCACCTTGATCACGGTTAGCCGTTGATTCTAAGTACTCAAGTGGCTGCGGATCATTTTCATCACGCGTCCAGCTTGTTCTGTATGGTGCAAGTGCTTCGGTGGTAACAATCCATGGAGACACGGTTGATGCGAAATTTTTCGCTAAGAATGGACCAAGCGGTTGGTATTCCCATGCTTGTAAATCACGTGCTGACCAATCGTTGAAAACACAAAAGCCGAATACATGCTTTTCAGCATTTTCAATTGCAATAGCATCGCCCAGATCATTACCTTTACCTAGGTAAATACCTAGTTCCAGCTCATAATCAAGGCGCTTACATGGACCAAATGAAGGAACTTCTGCATCTGGCGCTTTAGTTTGTCCTTTAGGGCGATGAAACTGCTGACCAGACACGCCAATAGACGATGAGCGACCATGATAACCAATCGGCACCCATTTGTAGTTTGGTAGTAATGGGTTATCGGGACGGAATAAACTTCCTACGGCAGTCGCATGATAAATTGATGTGTAAAAGTCAGTGTAATCGCCAATGCGACAAGGTAGAGCAAATTCAATTTCGCTTTGAGGTATAAGCGCTTGTGCTAGTTGCTCTTGATGAGCAGAGCCTTCACGTAATGCTTTAGACAGTGCTAAACGAAGCGCTGACCAATATTGCTCACCTAATCCCATAAACTCGTTCAAAGTCGGGTTACTTGCAGATGCAACGGCTGTTTGGGCGTCACCTGAAAAAATACCGAGTTCATTTACTTTTGCTAAATCAATAACCTGATCGCCAATGGCAACAGCACCACGAAAAGCTTCATTGCTATTTTTGCGACGTACTTCTGCAAAAGGTAGGTTTTGAATAGGGAAGTCACATTGTGCATCATTTGCTGATGCTACCCAGCTAGTTAAATTTATATCATGGGTTTCGTTAATTAAACTCATTACATTTCCTTTGGTTTAGTTGGTCGCGCTTATCAGTATAAATATCAATTTATTAAATAAGAATATAGCACCCGTTAATTTCATCTATTACCTAGCTATATGGTGATGAAAAGCGCGATTTAAACACACAGAGAGATAGTTTTACCTCTCAATTACGATTAAACGACAAAAAGCAGCGAAATACGCTGCTTTTTAAAGTTACTTTATTTGCTTATAAAACGCCGCGGCGTTCTTGATCTCGCTCGATTGATTCGAATAGCGCTTGGAAGTTACCTTCACCAAAGCCGCCATCATCAACTCGTTGAATCATTTCAATGAAGATAGGACCAAATAAGTTTTTAGAGAAAATTTGCAGTAAGTAGCAATCTTCGCTTTGGCTATCAACAAGGATTTGATGTTCACGGATTTTCTCTTTATCTTCTTTAACCCATGGAACACGGTCAAAAATAGTATCGTAGTACTCTGGAATAATATCTAAAGTAGCGATAGTCGATTTATCAAGCTTATCTAATGAGCTTACTAAGTCGTCAGTTAAGAACGCCAAATGTTGCACACCTGGGCCATTGTATTCACCTAGGTATTCATCAATTTGGTTATTATCGTTACCTTTACCTTCATTGATTGGAATAGAGAAGGTGCCACATGGTGATTTTAATGCATATGAAAGCAGGGCTGTTTTTTGGCCTTTAATATCAAAGTAACGTACTTCGGTAAAACCAAACACGTCTTTGTAAAAGTTAGCCCATGTTTCCATAGTACCTTTATATACGTTGTTGGTTAGGTGGTCGATACGTAAGAAGCCTTTACTCTCTACTTTGTTTGGCTCGCTCAGATCTTCGAAATCATTATCGTAGATAGAGCCTTTATCTCCAAATTGTTCAATAAAGTAAATTAAGCTATCGCCAATGCCGTAAATAGCAGGGTATGGTAAGTCTTTATTAGCTGCATCAGTGGCAGGCTTAGCGCCACGCTTAACCGCTGCTTCAAACGCTGCTTGAGCGTTCTCTACACGCCAGCCCATAGAACAAATTGCTGGGCCGTGGTTTTTAGCAAACTCAGCTGAAAAGCCGTCGCGTTCATTATTTAGTAAAAAATGAATATCGTTTTGGTTGTAATAAACAATGTCTTTACCTTTGAATTTTTTTAATTTTGAAAAACCAAAATCGGTAAACACTTTGTCCATGTAATCGGCATCGGGTGTTGCGTATTCAGTAAACTCAATACCAACCAAACCTAAAGGATTATTTACTTCACTCATTATAATTACTCCCGCAATTAAGCACTGCGATTATTAGTTATTGTATTGCCTGCATGATTAACCAGATTACTGCTTTGGGGAAGAGGGTGTTGTTATTTAGTAAATAGCGCGTGTGTAAATTTTACAGGACGGTTAGCAAAGTATGATATTTATTTACATACGTGCCGAGGTAAGTAAAAATTAGCTAGCTCGGATAATGTACGTATTTTTTATGTATGTTACTGAATTTATTTGTTTTAAATTTAATTGCCCATCTGTTTTTTTAGTTCTTTCACACTAAAAAAAGAGTGGTTTTTGTATTCTATTGTTTACACTCAACCTGAGCGTAGCTGCTCACAACATTAACAAAGCAATAGATACTGAGGGTTTGATTCATTAACTCCACTTACTCTGTAGTATTACGCTGTAACAACAAATTTAGTTAACCTGAACTCTGGCTAAGAGATCTATTATCCAGAGTTCAGGTTAGTTAGCCATAAAAATACCCCCTGCAGTTAGCTGCAGGGGGTATTTAATATCATTAGTCAAAGCGCATAATTACGCGTTGTGATTAATTTAAATTATTGTGCTGGTGCGGTTTGTTCTAAACCTTGTTTTTCCCATACCTTAGCTTTGAAGCTCATCAGTACTAAGATGATACCTACACCGATACTAAATAATGCAATTTGTAAGTAAAGGTTAGGAATTTCTGCAACATTGTTAGGATCAAAGTTACCAGCAAGTAATCCTGAAATTACGTTACCAATTGAGTATGTCAGTACAAATACACCCATCATTTGACCCGTATAGCGACGAGGAGATAATTTACTTACCGCACTCAATGCGACTGGGCTTAAACAAAGCTCACCCACTGTATGTAAGAAATACGTAGTAACCAGCCAGTAAGGAGCTACTTTTAAGCCTTCAGCTGCGTAATGCGCTGCCATAAACATAACTAAAAAGCCTGAAGCCATAATAACTAAGCCCAACGCACATTTTACGCTGTAAGTAGGCGATACCATTTTCTTAGATAAATTAATCCAAAGAGCGGCAAAAAATGGTGATAGGGCAATAATAAATAGCGAGTTTAAAGATTGGAACCAAGTCGTTGGAATTTCAAATGTGCCAATAAGACGGTCTGTGTAGTCACGAGCAAATAGGTTTAATGAAGAACCCGCTTGTTCAAAACCAGACCAAAAACACGCAGAAGCGACACAGACTAAAAATAGCGCCCACATTCTTTGCTTTTCAGCGTCGGTTAGTTTGCCTTTGAAATAAACAAGGCCAAAGTAAATGAAAAAGATAACAGTAAATACAACTGCTGTGTAACCTGCAACAATAGTCGGGTTAATAACTATAGCGCCTGTCATCGCAGCAGCAGTCACGCTGGCAACAACAATTACAAACGCAGCAATACCGCCCCATGCGCGTGAAGCACCTTTAGGGCTTAATGGATTCGCAGGTAACGAGCTATGTTCTGGTAAGTTATTAAGTGTACGCTTGTATTGTATTAAACCAATAGCCATACCTACAGCAGCTGCACCAAATGCCCAGTGCCAACCTACGTTTTCCATAAAGTAACCACAAACGTAGTAACCAATTAAAGAGCCTAAGTTAATACCCATGTAGTAAATAGCGTAACCACCGTCACGGCGTTCATCTTCGTCAGTATAAAGCTGACCAACCATGGCACTGATATTAGGTTTAAGTAAACCAGTACCCGTTGCGACAAAGATTAAACCAATGAAAAAAGAATATTCATGCGGAACGGCTAAAATAATGTGGCCACACATGATGATGATACCGCCGTACCATACTGCTTTTTGACCACCAAATAATCTATCTGCTAACCAGCCACCAGGTAAACCTAAAAAGTATACTGAACCTGTGTATAAGCCATAAATTGCAGCAGCAGAAGCAACGGTAAATCCTAAGCCTTCTTGTTGTAAACTTGCTGTCATAAATAATACGAGCATAGCTCGCATACCGTAGTAACTCATTCGTTCCCACATTTCTGTGAAAAACAGGGTTGAAAGTCCTTTAGGGTGACCAAACCAGCCACTGTCAGAATTTGAACTCATATTTACTTCCTAATTCATTATTGTTTTGATGACCTTGTGGTTTTTTATTTAGCTAAATTGTTACTTCTAAAAAGTATAATAAATGCTCGATCATCAGTGTTTTTATGCAGCTAAGGTAATGGTTTGCTAAACGCAGCTATACGTTTAGGTAAGAGTCACACCCTTATCCTAGTTACAATTGCGCTTAAGTATACATAGACCTTTGTACGAGGGGAAGCGTTGAGCGCGCTATCACACATCCGTTATGTAATTGTTAAATACCAACAGCTAAAGTTCTAGTTGTTGCACTAAACACCTAAACTTATCAAAAAAGATATTTAACAACACAAGTAACATTGTCTTTGCAAAGCTATCTTTTATCCGGTTTTAAGTTCTATTGAAAAAATATAAAACCGCTTTATTTACGGGGGGTTATAAGCACCAAGTTATTCAACAATCGTTAACCTTTACTACTTTATTTTAATAATCACCGTTTAGATTAAACATGAGCAAATATTAGCGGATGCACAGCAATGATTAGCCCATTGGAGAATATAA
This sequence comes from Pseudoalteromonas sp. S1612, assembly GCF_005887175.1. GTDB lineage: Bacteria > Pseudomonadota > Gammaproteobacteria > Enterobacterales > Alteromonadaceae > Pseudoalteromonas > Pseudoalteromonas undina. The sequence continues at coordinate 165,328 of NZ_PNDH01000008.1, forward strand.
TTTATACAAAGTTAGTTTGGCTATATTTACATGTAATGACCCCGACTTTTAGTGAGCAGCCAAGATTAAATATTTTAAGTGCTTGAAAAAGCGCTCTAGGAAGTAAAAAAACATTTTTCGTCCAAATTTCTTTACAATAAACTATGCTGATAATCATAGTTAGCGTATTATTCACGCCAATTAGTTTTTTCCTTACCTGAGGGTGTATGCGTTTAGATATTCACTGTGCAGACCGAGTTGGTATTGCTCAAGAGATTCTTAATATTTTAGTTAGCTACAATGTTGACTTGAAAGGAATTGAAGTCGACTCAGTTAATTGCCGTATGTATGTGAGTTTTCCTGAAATTGAATTTGAACAATTTCAAAAAATTATGCCTTCAATTCGATTGATCGATGGTGTACATGATGTACGTACTACCGCGTTTTTACCTTCTGAACGTGAGCACAATGAATTAAACACCTTATTAAGAGCACTGCCAGATGGTGTTATATCTATTGATGCTAAAGGCTGGGTGCGTTTGTGTAACGACGCGGCGTGTAAAGACTTACAGCTAACAGAAAAAGAAGTCATTGGCGCCAATATCAATAATTTACTTAAAGGTTTTAATTTTACCCGTTGGTTAGAAGGCAAAGAAGTACTTGGGCAAACTACCCGTGTAGAAGTGGCAGGTGAAGACTTTATTGCCGATATTTTACCTATTGCTGTACCACAAGGCAGTGAGGGGGATGTGTTAGCGGGTGCGGTAATTAATATAAAATCGCAAAGCCGCCTAGGTCAGCAAGTGAGTGCGTTTAGACGCTATGGCCAAGAAAGCTTTGCGACAATTCACAATTTTAGTACGGCGATGCGTCGTGTTGTACGCGAAGCGCGAAAAATGGCGCAACTTGAAGCCCCTATTCTTATCACCGGTGAAACCGGCACAGGTAAAGAGTTATTAGCGCGAGCTTGTCACTATGCATCTAACCGCTCAGTAAAGCCGTTTATCGCTTTATCGTGTGCCTCATTACCAGATGATGTTGCCGAGTCAGAACTTTTTGGTTACGCCGGATATGAAGAAAATGCAGCGCCTAAACGCGGTGTACTTGAACAAGCGGATGGTGGAACAGTATTTTTAGATGAAGTGGGTGAAATGTCGACTCAGCTCCAAACTAAATTACTGCGCTTTTTACAAGACGGTACGTTTCGAAAAGTAGGCGACGAAAACGAAGTTAAAGTAAATGTTCGCATAGTTGCTGCTACCCAAAAAGATTTACCTGCAATGGTGCAAGAGGGCGTATTTAGAGAAGACTTATACTATCGCATTAATGTACTAACGTTAGAAATTGCACCACTGAGAGATCGTAAAGCCGATGTTGGCCCACTTGCTGAACACTTTATTCAAAAATATGCGCAGCAAAATGGCCATACTGTGCCTGAGCTATCTGAAGAGTGTTTAACGTTTTTACAAGATTACCCATGGCCAGGTAATGTGCGCCAATTAGAAAATGCTATTTACCGTGCGGTATCGTTGTTAGAAGACAGTGAATTGCGAGTTGAGCATTTACAACTGCCGACCTTTACCCATGATTTAGGCTATTTAGAGTCTGATTTTGAGGGCTCGCTTGATCAAGCGGTTAAGCGTTTTGAAGCTACCTTATTGCGTAAGCTTTATCCAGCTTATCCAAGTTCACGTCAGTTAGCTAAGCGCTTAGGGCTAAGCCATACAGCGGTAGCTAATAAACTACGTGATTACGGTATTAATCGTAAAACGGTTAAAGTTTAAAGATAGATATTAAAACAACCTTTCTTAGTGATTGACCCCTTGGTGTAAAAATACCCTAGGGGATCAATTGCTATGATACACTCACAAAAAACAAACTGGTAAGACCTCTACTGTGAATTTATATTTTAGACTGCTACTATTATTTTTCAAAATTAAACGTAATCGTGATTATCAATCATTGTTAGACACGGTTGATATAGACTACAAAGCACTGCCAAGTGACTGTGATATTAATTTGCACTTAACTAATTCACGCTATTTAGCAATGATGGATTTATCGCGCACATGGATGACCGAGCGAGTTGGTTTACTAAAGCAAATAATGAAGCGTCGTTGGTTTCCTATTGTTAATGCAACCGCCATTACTTATATCCGTGATATTAAGCCTATGCAGCGCTTTACCATTAGTACCCGTTTAGTCGGCTGGGATCATAAATACTTTTATATTGAACAAAAATTTCATTCAGAGCGTGGCTTACATGCAATTGCCTATGTACGTGGCGTATTTAAAAGTAAAAAAGGGGTGGTAAGCGTTGAGCATATGCTGGAGGTTGCTGGTTTTGAAGGCGTAGCACCTATTTTACCGGCAGAAATAATTCATTGGAAAGAAATGCTTGAACAAAAAAAAGTAAATAACTTACCTCGTTAATTACACGCAAAAAAAAAGGCCTTACGGCCTTTTTAACACACACATAATCGTTATTAAAACGAGTATTTAAGACCAAACATAGCTACAACAGGGTCAAGTGACACGGTTGAAGTTAATGCTTTTGCGCCATTAGCATATACAGTCGCATCAGTATCTATATCCATGATAGATACCATAGCGTGTAGGCCCCATTTCTCATCAATCTTGTAGTTAGCACCTACTTGAGCAACAAAACCAAATGAATCATCTAGTTTTACTTCCACGTCGTCAGTATTTAAAGTTGCTTTAAGTGCTGCAGAAGGCTGCTCGTCAAAGAACGTCGTATAGTTAATACCTACACCAACAAATGGACGAAGTGCGTAGCTGCTGTCTAAAAAGTGGTATTGTGCAACCAGTGATGGTGGTAAATGTTTAATGTCGGCAATTTTATTACCAGCTAAACCGCCTGTACCTTCTACATCATGAGAGAATGGCGTTGCTGCAATAAGCTCTAACACCCATTGGTCGTTAAATGCATAATCTACAGTAATACCTAACTGAGTATTTGAATCACCTTTTAAACCAAGAGTAGGTGCTTCGTTAATCTTTGAGCCATCGTTATCAGGGTTAACATTAATTGCGCCAACATTAACGCTAAAGTTAGCGTGTGCTGCAGGAGAAAGAGCTAGTAAAGAAGTAAGTATTGCAATGCTTAGTTTAGTTTTCATGTTGTTCTCCGTGAACTACTGTGTGACTATTTGTTGATTGAGGCTATTATCGCTCGAGTTTAAAAATAAAAACCTGTTCTAGATCAAAGTTTCAAAAGCGTATAAGTAAAGAGCCTCTATTTATTGATTTAGATTAAACTTTTACTTACTTAGTGCTCAAAAATTATTGACTGATCACTTAAATACCGGCCGTAAACGAAGTATTCAGAATATAATCAGCTAGTTTTGTTAAACTAGGTCTATGTTCACGGTTTAATAAAAGTAAGCGGCCTCATGACTCCCTCTGGTCAACTATTTCTTCAAGGCTCTATTGCCAAAGCGCTATTAAAATTAGGCATTCCTATTGTCCTCATTAATATTTTGCAGTCTGCTTATCAGCTTACAGATGCTTTTTGGGTTGGCCGGTTAGGGGCTGCGCAAGTGGCTGCTGTATCTATTAGTATGCCTGTCACATTTTTAGTTATTGCGATAGGTTCAGGATTTGCTATGGCTGGGGCGATTTTATCAGCCCAATACATGGGGGCAGGACAACAAGATAAGGTTAACCATGTTGCCGCGCAAACGGTGTTAATGGTGACATTAGTTGCACTATTACTTGGGTTACTAGGCTATGCATTATCACCTTATTTTTTAACCTTACTGGGGGTTGAAGCGGCCGTATATAGTGATGCGCTTAAGTTTATGCATGTATCTTTTATTGGCGTTATTTTTGTATTTATTTATGCCATGTTTCAATCGCTGATGCGGGGTATTGGGCAAACTAAGGTGCCGTTAATTATAGTCAGCACAACCGTGTTACTTAACTTTATACTCGATCCGTTATTCATATTTGGCTATGGTCGTTTTGAGGGGCTTGGTGTGATGGGCGCTGCGCTAGCAACATTGGTTACACAGAGCTTAGCGGCGCTTGCGGGCATCATTATATTTTTACGTGGTCGCCATGGTATTCAATTACAGCTAAAAAGCTTTTACCCCGACTGGCACTATATTAAGCGCGCTTTTTTCTTGGGAGCGCCTGGCTCTATTGAATTATCGACACGTGCATTTGGTTTGATCATCATGTCATTTCTAGTTGCCAGCTTTGGTACTACGACAATTGCTGCTTATGGTGTTGGCTCTAATATTTTGCAAATGGTAATGATCCCCGCTATGGGCTTATCAATGGCGGTATCAACCTTGGTTGGGCAAAATATGGGGGCTGGTAATATCAAGCGGGCTGAGCAGATCACTAAACTTGCTAGTGTGTGGGGATTGTTAGGGCTCTCATGTGTTGGCGCCATTGCATATTTATACGCAGATTCATTAGTTGCATTTTTTATTCCTGACGATAATGACGTTATTACTAATGGGGCGCAGTTTATTCAAGTAATGTGCTTAAGTTGGGGTGGAATAGGGGTGCAACTTTGTATTGTTGCTGCTTTTCGTGCCTCAGGTAATATGCTCAATGCAATGGTTATCGCGTTATTATCACAATGTGTAGTGCAGTTCCCTGCCGCTTATATTCTTTCTAATCATACTGAGCTTGGCGATCAAGGCATTTGGTATTCTTTTGCAATTACTAACATAACCATCGCATTGATAGCATTTGCATGGTTTATGCGTGGCTCTTGGAAAAAAACCAAGTTAACTAAAGAAGATAAGCACATAGTACAGGTTACACGAGAAACATTAATAGAAGAGGGCGCACGTTAGCTAGTAAATTCATAATGCGGTCATAAAAAGTCGTTGTAATAAATACACTGCTAAAACGAGGTGTGTTTATTATGACAAAAGCTATCAATACAAAAGCACAAGCGCCGTACTTAACTATTGCACAGTTAAAAACAGTGAGTCACTTACAAACTCTGATCCGATTTAAATCGATTACTCCTAATCCAGCTGGTGGCATTGAGTGGCTTGCGAATCACCTTACTGAGTTAGGCTTTAGTACAGAGCAATTTAGTTCTAATAATGTGACAAACTTAATTGCAAAAATAACCTTTGGGGCAGGCCCCGTGGTGGCATTTTCTGGGCATATTGATGTGGTACCCGCAACGCAAGGTGGCTGGTTAGCCGATCCGTTTGGTGGACACATAATTAACGATGCAATTTATGGGCGTGGTGCCGCCGATATGAAAGGAGGCATTGCCGCGATGCTTAGTGCAACGCAGACGTTAATAAACAGCGCGCAGCAAAAGCAGGGAACATTATTTTGGCTGATCACCTCAGATGAAGAAGGTGAGGCGGAGCATGGCTCTGTGCTGATTGCCAAGCGATTAGCACAACAGGGCGTTGTGCTTGATGGCTGTATTGTTGGTGAGCCAACCAGCCACCTGCAGGTAGGTGACACTATAAAAAATGGTCGACGTGGAGCCTTATCTGCGCGATTAGCTATTCAAGGAAAGGCTGGGCATGTAGCCTATCCTGAGAATACCATTAATGCTGCGCACATCAGTGCTGAAGTGGTTAACAGGCTCACACAAATAGACTGGCCTTTAGATGAACTTAGTTCAAAAACAACGCTGCAAGTCACCGGTATTAATATTGATAATGTGCTAGATAACCTCGTGCCAGCTCAGTGTGATATTACTTTTAATATTCGCTATAGCCATGGGTATAAAAGTAAACATGTTAAGCAACGTGTGTTTGCTGCACTGAAGGATTTCAGCGAGCATTTGGTTATACAGTGGGAGCGTCCATGTGAACCCTATTATACAAGCCATAAGATTGAGAGTTGCTTACTCGCTCAGTTAGAGCAGGCAATTTTTAAAGTGACGGGGAATTATCCTTTATTAAGCACCAGTGGTGGGACGTCGGACGGACGATTTTTTGCACAGCAAGAAACACAAGTCATAGAGTGTGGGGTACGAAACCATAGTATTCATCAGGTTAATGAACATGTACCGATTTGCGACTTGTTAGAAATAGAAAAGATTTATACGCAATTACTCGATGGTATTTTTACTCAGCCTTGAAGTATTAATAACTATTAAAGCGCCGCTTAATGCCGCTTTAATAGTTATTCGATTAAGGGTTAACGCTTTAACTTGCTGATGCTGATTTATCAGTACCCAAGTAGCGCTTTGCTTTGCTTGGTTTTACTTTTTCAAGATCAACCAATACTAGGCCATCAATACAATTATTGAATTGTGGATCAATACTAAAGCTTAAAAATTTAACACCATTTGGTTCGCATAGCTCTGTATATTGTTTAAATAGTGTGGGTACATGCGTGCCCATGTTAGCGAGTATGTGTTTAAGCTCTACAAAATCTTCTTTTATATTATTACCCTCGAACAAGTTAGTGCACTGAGTTTGCTGATCAGGTGTGTGACGAAAAGCATTGTTAGGCGTTGCGAGTGATTTTTCACAGCCATAATAGTGCTGATAATAATGCACTAATAAAGACTTTGCTTGCTCAGGTAGTGCGTTTGACACACTCACCGCACCAAATAAGTAACGGTATTGAGGGTAGCGATTTATAAAAGCGCCAATACCATACCATAAGTAGTCGAGACTTTTTCTGCCCCAATATTTAGGTTGTACAAAGCTTCGGCCTAGCTCTATGCCTTGTTTAAAATAAGGATTCATATCTTGGGTATAATTAAATAGGCTATCGGTATAAAGCCCACTTTGTGAGTGTTGTTCAATCACATCCTGTGCACAAGCTAATCGGTAAGCACCCACCAACTCTAGTGCATGTTCATCCCACAATACTAAGTGCTGATAGTGCATATCGTATTTATCTATGTCTCGGCGGTTTCCACTACCTTCACCTACAGCCCGAAAAGCGATTTCTCGTAAGCGGCCCAGTTCACGAAATAAGGGAGAGCTTCCTTGGTATTGGTACAAATAAATCACCATGCCATCACTGGTTTTACCTAAATGTTCGCAGCATTCTATGGCTTTTTTTAATTCTTTTTTACATTCAGGAGAGGCAATTGGAGCATGAGTTTTTAATGGTAGCGTTTTTTTTGTGGTTAAACGGTATAGTTGCTTACGGATTAGCTCAACCACTTCTTTGTCTTTTAAGTCTGGGATTAAATAAGACTCAGGAGCAATGGAAGCGCCAATTTCAAACTCGAGTGATTTTTGACGTTGCTTAAACATTTCTTTTACCAGTAATAAGCTAGCCAGTGGTTTATAAAGCATTGATGCGCCGTAAAACAGCGGACTATTTCTGGCTTTAATATAGATAGGCAAAATAGGGCTGTTAGCCTTTTTAGCAATGCGTAAAAAGCCACTGTTCCATTTGCAGTCTTTTATACCCGTAGGACGAAGTCGAGAAACTTCACCGGCAGGGAAAATAAGTAACGCTCCTTCATTTTTTAAGTGCTGGTGGATATTACTCAGCTCTTGTTTTTTACTTTGCCCTGATAGGTTATCAACGGGTAGTAATAACGAATGCATGGCGTCAACGGTCATTAACATACGGTTAGCCACCACTTTTAAATCGGCTCTTACCGTTGATAACACATTAATTAATGCAAGCGCATCTAAGGAGCCGATAGGGTGGTTTGCAATAATGACAATTTTTCCTTCACTGGGAATATTTTCTATTTGCTTAGCTTTATAACGAGTTTCAAAATCAAGTTCATCAAGTACTTGCTCTACAAATTCTATTCCTTGAAGGTGGGGATAGGCAGTTGCAAAGTTTGTAAATTCTTGTTCATGTAATAAGTAGCTAAGACTTTTTTTTACCAGTTTTTTTATTTTAAATGAGTTAGTTAACTGTGGTAAATTGGTTGCTATTACTTTATCTACACTGATCATACGCACCTCTTTTTATACTAGGCTAAGGCCAATATGTTTAGCTTAGAGTGCGGATATGACAATACGCGGTCAGTTGTGTGACTTTTTAAAACCGTTTACTTACTATTGAATTAAACCATACCAGTACTACTATTTACGGTTACTTTTTAAGGAATCATCATGTCAGTTTTAGTCGCGATTACCGGTCGAGATAACACAAAATTAATTGCAAAAATGCAATCACAATTACCCAATATTCAAATTGAGCAGCTTGATGATTGCCAAGATTTTGCAAGTGTGGAATTTGTACTGGCTTGGAATGCGCCCGCGTCTTTATGGCCAAAGTTGATAAATTTGAAAGCGGTGTCATCGTTTGGTGCTGGGGTTGATAGTATCGATTTAAGTTTACTACCTGCACATGTTGAAGTAGTGCGCATTGTCGATAAACAGTTAGCCAACGACATGGCTGAATATGTTCTTACCCATGTATTAGCGCAAAAATTGCGATTAAAAGAATATTTCTTAAAACAACAGCAAAGTGAATGGAAGCCCAAAAGAGCGTATAGGCACGATCGAGTCAGTATTTTAGGGTTTGGCGAATTAGGCCAAGCTTGTGCCTACAGGTTGACTAATAATGGTTTTAAAGTTAATGCTTGGAGCCGAAGCCCTAAAACATCAACCATAGCAACACTCTACCATGGTGATCAGGGACTAAATGATATGTTAGTGAATACAGATTATTTAATCTGTCTATTGCCACTTACTAGCAATACCAAAGGTATTATTAATCAACAGTTGCTTAAGCAACTTCCTGAGCACGCCGTGTTAATTAATGTGGCCCGAGGTGAGCATGTTGTTGAAGCTGATTTGCTCGATGCGCTCAACAACGCACGTTTACGAGCAGCAACGCTTGATGTATTTGCCAGTGAGCCACTACCAAGCGAACACCCTTATTGGCAGCACCCAAATATTACTTTAACGCCGCATTGTGCTGCGTTGTCAGATCTAGATAGTGTTGTTGAACAAATAGCAGATAATATTTTGCGCTTAAAAGCGAGACAGCCATTAATTAATTGCATTAATAAGCAGCAAGGTTATTAGTTTAGAGTTGTTTGACTTTAAAGGATTAAAATTTGTTTAACTTTTAACAGAAACAGCTTGTTAACATTTGTAATTTTTATTATTGTTAAAAGCCGTTCTAACAATAATAATAAATAGGATGAATTATGAAACCCAGTCAAGGGGGCGCAAAAATCAGCATTGTGGTTGTATCTATCATTATATTAGGAATATCTGCTTGGTTTAACCAAGCCAATGCGACAGTGCTGCTCAACTAACTCTTATTACCACAGTAGGAATTAGCTACGCTTGCTGTGGATTTCTCGGTTTTGATGCTTCTTATCATCACTTTTCTTCAGTAAGACATACGTTGCACCACTTCCTCCATGCTGCCTGAGTGCAGTATGAAACGCTAAAACACAGGGAATAGTTTGCAACCACTGGTTTACGTAACTTTTTAAAATACCCGGTTTGGCTTTATTTTTAATTCCTATTCCATGACGAACAAGAACCATTCTTATATTGCGCTGGTGGCAATCTTTAATAAAGGCCTGCAACGAATCATGTGCATTTTTTAAAAGTTGCCCGTGTAAATCTAATGTCGCATCGAGCTGATATTTAGCTAGTCTTACGTTTTTAAAAACCGGGCTTTGCACGCCATCTCGTTTAAAGCTTAATATGGCGAGTGGGTCGAGCAATTCAAGTGGTTCATCTAACGGATTAAATTGTTCACTGTTTAAGTTTAATTGTGCAGCTTTGTTTTTTTCTTGCTGTGCGATAACCGTTTTATGGCTTTTAGATGGTAATGTCACGGTGTCGTGATTGATAGGGGTAACATCTTCCATAGAGGATAAGAATAAATCGAAATCTGACAACGGCATGGGCTTATCTCAAATTAGGCAAGGGTCTGTTGACCTTTGCGGATTGAAATTTGTTCAAACTAGGGGCGGTTTAATCGCGGCGCTCGGTTTGTAACCTAGTGGGCTAAGTAAAAACCGAGCAACAAAGAGTAAATCGCCCCTAGGCAGAACCCTAAGGGCAGCGCCTGTTTGGCATTGATGCTGCGTTATCACCTATTTATGGGGAATAACCACACCACATAGGCTCTGCCTTGCCTAAATACCAAACAGACTGCTGCAAATTTAACCTTGAAAGGTCAACAGACCCTAATACGAGATAAATTTTAACTTAGTTCAAACTAAGACCCAAGATTTTTAAAGTTGTGGAATAAAAAAAGCCCAGAAAAACTGGGCTATAAAATATTCTAAGGGGAAGTAATTAGTGCTGAGATACAGTAAATTGTCCAAATGTATAAACTTTAAACAAATAAAATGTGTTGATCAAAACTAAACTCATATTTGAAATAATACTCGACGACATAAGATCTAAGCTAAATGATAGGAATAACAAACCACAAGCACTAATCGCAGCAACGCGAAGCAGTGTCAGTTGGTTAATAAAGAATGCACCTAAACCTAGTGCAAGTAGTAATGTATTTAAAAGCCAATCTAGCTCGTTTAGCATGGTCGTTTCAATAGTTCAGTTGTTGAAAAAAGGAGCGCCATTATGTTGATCTTTTGCACAGCTTTCAACCAAGTAATTTTAAATTTTCAGATTAGTTTTTTTAATGTTAAAAGTAAGTAAGCAATACTGAAAATATTCCTTCTTCAGCAATAATTCGATATTTTTGGCAGCTCTGCGGTTGCTGTAAATCAATACATAGGTAAAGGGTTCTATGCTCCTTATCCAGTTGCGGGTGGAGGGTTGAGTCCAGTAGTTTTGGTTCGCTTGAAAACAGCCCTGGCCAATACACACTTTGGCTTACCATAGATGATTTTTTATAAGTAAGTAAGCTTGGCTTTGGCACTAAAACAAGTATAAGTAATAATATCGTGAAAATAAAAAACAGGGTCAGCTTGATACCACTCTTAGTGTTCTTTGATTGCGGCTTTAATTGTGAGCCAAGGTTTGCAAGCTTATTAGTGGGTGTAGGTTTAACAGTAATCGTTTTATTTTTTTTGCGGCGACTCTTTTTTGTGGTTTTCGACATAAAGCAAATCTGGCCTTTTTAGCTTAGCTCTCTATAATAAAGTAAATATTTGTATTTTAAGCAAATCACCAATTTCGCAGACATGGCTTTAGCCTATAAGGATTATATATGAATACGCAGCTATCTATTTTAATAGTTGATGATGTTAGCACGGTGCGTAGCTTTCTCAGTCAAACATTGATGCATTTAGGGATAGAGAATGTAAAAGAGGCGTCAACGGCCGCGCAGTGCATTAGCGAGTGTCGTGCAGCCAATTTTAATATTATATTTTTAGATATAGAACTACCTGATGGCGACGGTAAAGAGCTTATTGCGCAAATTAATGAGTTATCACCAGAGACAAACGTGGTGATGGTGTCGGCTCATTCAGGCGTTGAAAATGTGAAGGATGCGATAGATAGAGGGGCTAAAGGATTTGTAGTTAAGCCATTTTCTCCAAAGAAAATTGCGGCGATGTTGAAAAAGTTTTACCCAGAGCTTGATAACGTTTAATAGGCGCATTTATTTTGGGCAAAAAAAAACCGGCAAAAGCCGGTTTTTTTAATCTTGCAAAAACAAATTATAGCGCTTTAATTTTAGCAGCTAAACGGCTCTTATGACGAGCAGCTTTGTTTTTGTGGATTAGACCCTTAGTTGCGTAACGGTCTAGGATAGGTGTAGCAACAGAAAAAGCTTGCTGTGCAGCTTCTTTATCGCCAGCTTCAATAGCTACGATTACTTTTTTGAAGTAAGTACGCATCATTGAACGACGGCTTGCGTTGTGCTGACGGTTTTTTTCGCTTGTGATAGCGCGTTTTTTTGCAGACTTGATGTTAGCCAAGGTTTGCTCCTAACAATCTTAAATAAAGCTTAAATTAAAGGCCGTGGAATATGCCTGTTTTTATCATGAATGTCAATTTAATTTTAACAATCCAAGAAAAACTGCTCCTTATAACGAACATCAATTTGCCGCTTTAGCAGTTAATAGCGCTATTGTAACAAAGCAAGGGGTTCCAGCCTAGTGCTTTAAAGCGATTTATAAAAAAGACTATGGCATAATTAACTTAATTGCTGATTTTTAATATGGATTCATAGTGTCAAAAGGTTTGTTTCGTTCTGGGATGATTGTAAGTGCAATGACAATGATCTCGCGTATTTTAGGGCTAGTACGAGATGCCGTCGTAGCTAACTTGTTGGGCGCAGGCGCTGCGGCCGATGTATTTTTATTTGCTAACCGTATTCCTAATTTTTTACGCCGTTTATTTGCCGAAGGGGCTTTTGCGCAAGCATTTGTACCGGTATTAAGTGAAATTAAACAGCAGCAAGGCGATGAGAAGGTCAGAATATTTGTTGCCCAAGCCGCCGGTACTTTAGGCACTATTTTACTGATAGTGACACTTTTTGGTGTAATAGCATCACCTGTTATTGTTGCATTATTTGGTACTGGTTGGTTTATTGATTGGTGGCAAGGGGGGGCTGACGCAGAAAAGTTTGAGCTTGCCAGCTCGCTATTAAAACTGACTTTTCCTTATTTGTTTTTTGTAAGCCTTGTGGCGCTCAGTGGCGCTGTGATGAACGTTTATAATCGTTTTGCCGTTGCGGCTTTTACTCCGGTGTTACTCAATGTATCCATCATTAGTTGTGCCATTTTATTACATGATCAGTTTTCTGTAGGCGCTTATGCGTTAGCTGTTGGCGTGTTTTTAGGAGGCGTGGTACAGCTATTATTTCAACTGCCGTTTTTGTATAAAGCAAAAATGCTAGCGCGCCCGCGCTGGGGTTGGCAAGATGAAAATGTGAAAAAAGTACGCAAGTTAATGCTCCCAGCCTTATTTGGTGTATCAATTAGTCAAATTAACTTATTACTCGATACGGTAATAGCTTCATTATTGATGACAGGCTCTATCGCTTGGCTGTATTACTCAGATAGACTGATTGAATTCCCACTTGGTTTATTTGGCATTGGTATTGCGACGGTAATTTTGCCTGCGCTGTCAAAATTACACAGCAGTAAAAAAAGTAGCGACTTTCAACATACCCTAGATTGGGGAGTGAGGTTTGTGATTTTTTTAGGGCTTCCAGCAATGATAGGATTGATGATTATAAGCCCGCTTATTATTACCGTGCTGTTTGATCATGGCGCTTTCAAAGAAGCGGGCATCGATCATGTTAAGGCGGTGAGCTTAGGGGTGGTTGCCTACTCAGTGGGATTAGTCAGTTTTATGTTAATTAAAGTCCTCGCGCCTGGGTTTTATTCTCGACAAGATACTAAAACACCGGTACGCATTGGTATTATTACTTTGGTACTAAATATGGTGTTTAATATTATGCTGGCACCATTTATTGGCTATTTAGGTTTGGCACTGGCAACCTCAATGTCGGCAAGTTGTAATGCCTACTTACTGTATCGACAGCTTAAAAAAGAGAATGTTTATCAGTTTTCCAGCATGAGTGGCTACTTCACTTTGAAGTGTTTGTTGGCAAGTATAACAATGGGCGCATTGGTTTGGTTTACCAGTAGGCAATATGACTGGGTTAGTTGGCACTTTAGCGAACAAGTTATGTTATTGGTTGTGTTATTAATTATTGCGATTGTTAGTTACTTTTTTATGTTGTTTTTGATGGGGGTAAGACTAAATACGATAAAAAGTGTAGCAATTACTGAATCAAATTAAAAAAAAGATTATAATCGGACACTCTGCGGCCCGAGGTCGCATTTTATCGCTCGCTGAAAAAGGCATTAGGTGGCATGGAGTTAATTAGAGGTATACACAATATACGCCCACAACACTTTGGTTGTGTGCTGACCATTGGTAATTTTGATGGTGTTCATTTGGGTCATGCTGCCGTATTAAAAGGGCTTTTAGCTGATGCAAAAGAAAATAATTTACCCAGCACCGTAATGTTATTTGAGCCTCAGCCACAGGAGTTTTTTGCAAAGAGTAACGCTCCGGCTAGGCTGACTCGACTGCGTGATAAACTTCGTCTATTGAGTAACTTAGGAATTGAACGCGTTATTTGTATTAGCTTTAATCAGGCTTTTGCAAACATGCATGCTGAGCAGTTTGTTAGCGATATTTTAATTAAAAAGCTGGGCGTTAAAGCATTAACGGTTGGTGATGATTTTAGGTTTGGTAAACAGCGCCAAGGTAACTTTAGTCTATTGGCAACTATGGGCACCCAAGTGGGAATGAGTGTTAAAAGCACTGCCAGCTTTAGGCAATTAAATGCTAGAGTAAGCAGTACCTTGATACGAGAAGCGCTTGCTGAAGGTGACTTAGTTAGTGCAAAAGTTATGCTTGGGCATAATTATGCAATATCTGGACGTGTTATTCATGGCTGGAAAAAAGGCCGCGAACTGGGTTTTAGAACGGCAAATATTGCACTAAAACGTCAAGTTTGTCCGGTCAATGGTGTATTTGCGGTTCAAGTGATGATCGCAGGAAAGCAAGTTTTTGGGGTGGCTAACATTGGAAACAAACCCACGTTTAATGGAACTCGTGCCTTATTAGAAGTTCACCTTTTTGATTTTGCACAAGATATTTATGGACAATTTATGCATGTGGAGTTAATTGAAAAACTCCGCAATGAGAAAAAATTCGAGACATTAACACAACTGACGGCACAAATAGCAACCGATGTTGCCGCCGCTAAGCAGTGTTTTGGTTTAAATTAGGTAGCCGATAGAAACGGAAAGTAGGATTAATGAGCGACTACAAACATACTTTGAATTTACCGGAAACAATGTTTCCAATGCGTGGCAATTTGGCACAACGTGAACCAAAAATGCTTAAAGCATGGTATGAAGACGACCTATACGGTCAAATTCGCAGCGCGAAGAAAGGTAAAAAAACTTTCATTTTGCATGACGGCCCTCCGTATGCAAACGGCGATATCCATTTAGGCCACTCAGTAAATAAAATATTAAAAGATATTATTGTTAAGTCTAAAACTTTATCAGACTTTGATGCGCCATACGTACCAGGTTGGGACTGTCATGGTTTACCAATCGAGTTAATGGTTGAGAAAAAAGTCGGTAAACCCGGTGTTAAGGTAACTGCGGCAGAGTTTCGTGAGAAATGTCGTGCCTATGCTAAAAAGCAAGTGGAAGGCCAAAAAGTAGACTTTAAACGTTTAGGCGTTTTTGGTGATTGGGATAAACCTTACCTAACCATGAACTTTGACTTTGAAGCTAATGCCATTCGTGTACTAGGCCGCATTATAAAAAATGGTCACTTACATAAAGGTGCTAAGCCTGTGCATTGGTGTACAGATTGTGGTTCAGCATTGGCTGAAGCAGAAGTTGAATACCAAGATAAACAATCTCCAGCTATTGATGTACGTTTTACTTTTACAGATCAAGATGCGGTGGTTAATGCGTTTGATTTAGCGGCTGGCCATACAGGAACAGGTAGCGTAGGAACCGTTATTTGGACTACGACACCATGGACTTTGCCAGCAAACCGTGCGGTAGCTGTGCATGCTGATTTAGAATACGCGCTAGTACAAGTAGAAGACGAAGGCGTTCAGCAACGTCTTATTATAGGTTCTGAGCTGGTTAAAGACGCGATGGATCGTTTTGGTTTCAACCATTTCCATATCCTTGGCTATGTTAAAGGCGCAGCACTTGAAAACCTAACTGTAGCACATCCTTTTTACGACTTTAATGTTCCTGTTATTGTTGCTGAGCACGTAACAACAGATTCTGGTACCGGTATCGTGCATACTGCACCAGGTCATGGTCAAGA
The DNA here is from genome assembly GCF_005887175.1 of Pseudoalteromonas sp. S1612. Taxonomy (GTDB): domain Bacteria; phylum Pseudomonadota; class Gammaproteobacteria; order Enterobacterales; family Alteromonadaceae; genus Pseudoalteromonas; species Pseudoalteromonas undina. The sequence continues at coordinate 181,014 of NZ_PNDH01000008.1, forward strand.
AGATTTCGTGGCAGGTCTTGAGTACAATCTTGAAGTAGCTAACCCTGTTGGCGCAAACGGTGTGTACTTACCTGATACTGAATTATTTGCCGGTCAACATGTGTTTAAAGCCAATGCGAGTGTAATTGAGGTATTAAAAGAAAATAATGCCCTAATGCATCATCATGCATTAACGCACAGCTACCCACATTGCTGGCGCCATAAAACGCCTATTATCTTCCGTGCCACACCACAATGGTTTGTTAGCATGGATCAGGCTAACTTGCGCCAAGATTCACTGGCTGAAATTAAAAATACTCAGTGGTTACCTGAATGGGGCGAAAGCCGTATTGCTAACATGGTTGAAGGTCGCCCTGATTGGTGTATTTCACGTCAACGTACTTGGGGTGTACCTATTGCGTTGTTTGTTGATAAAGACACGGGCGCATTACACCCAAATACTCAAGAGCTGATTGAACAAGCAGCAGCGCTTGTTGAAAAGTCAGGTATTCAAGCTTGGTATGACCTAGAGCCAGCTACTTTACTAGGTGAAAAAGACGCACAACAATACATGAAAGTGCAAGACACACTCGATGTGTGGTTTGATTCAGGTGTAACTCATGCCTGTGTTGTTGATGCGCGAGAAGATTTAACCGGTCCTGCTGATTTATACCTAGAGGGTTCAGATCAACACCGTGGTTGGTTTATGTCATCAATGATGACCTCAGTGGCAATAAATGGTCATGCACCTTACAAGCAAGTGCTAACGCATGGCTTTACGGTTGATGAAAACGGCCGCAAAATGTCTAAGTCATTAGGTAATGTGATTTCACCACAAAATGTGATGAATAAACTAGGCGCTGATATTTTACGTTTATGGGTAGCATCAACTGATTACACGGCAGAAATGACGGTATCAGATGAAATATTCAAACGTTCAGCAGATCGCTACCGTCGTATTCGTAACACCAGCCGTTACTTACTTGCTAACCTTAGCGGTTTTGATCCAAAAACAGATCAAGTTGCTGTTGATGATATGGTTGAGCTTGATAAGTGGATTGTAGGGCGTGCAGCACAGTTACAAGATGACATTTTAGCAGCATACGATAGCTACCAAATGCTATTAGTAACGCAAAAGCTAATGAACTTCTGTACCGGTGAGCTTGGTTCGTTCTACTTAGACGTTATAAAAGATCGTCAGTACACGGCAAAAAGCGACAGTCATGCACGTCGTTCTTGTCAAACCGCGCTGTACCACATTGCTGAAGCGATGACGCGTTGGATGGCACCAATCATGAGCTTTACAGCACAAGAAATTTGGGAAGCACTTCCAGGTGAGCGCAGTGATTATGTATTTACTTCATCTTGGTATGAGGGCTTACAAGCACCAACAACGACCAAGTTTAGTAATGAAGACTGGCAAGCTATTTTAAATGTGCGTGACGAAGTGAACCGTCTGCTAGAAGCTGCACGTAAAGAAGAAGTGATTGGCGCTACGTTGCAAGCAACGGTTAACTTGTTTGCAAGCAAAGAACTTGCAGCTAAGCTGGCGGCATTGGGCGATGAACTGCGCTTTGTATTACTAACTTCAGCTGTAAATGTTACTGAGGTGGATAGCCAGCCAGCAGACTCACAAGCAACTGAAATTGAAGGTTTATACATTAGCGTATCAGCAACTGATGCTAAAAAGTGTGAGCGCTGTTGGCATTATAGTGAAGATGTAGGTATTGAACCTGCGCACCCTGAAATCTGTGGTCGTTGTGTTAGTAACGTTGACGGTGAAGGTGAAAAGCGTCAATTCGCTTAGGAGTTGTTTTTAGTGAGCAAACTAGCCCAAAAAAGTGGTTTAGTGTGGCTTTGGTTGAGTCTATTACTACTAGTAATAGACTTTGCCAGTAAAACACTGGTTGTAAATACCATGGCCTATGGTGAGTCAATTAATCTACTGCCTGTTTTTAGTATCACTTATGTACATAATTACGGTGCAGCTTACAGCTTTTTAAGCGAAGCGGGTGGCTGGCAACGTTGGTTTTTAAGTGTAATAGCAATTGCAATTAGTTGTTTGTTGGTATGGTGGTTAAAGCGCCTTCCTGCGTCTAATAAAGTATTGTGCAGTGCATATTCGTTAGTGTTAGCGGGTGCTATCGGCAACTTATACGACCGTGTTGCTTATGGATACGTTATTGACTTTTTACATGTGTTTTACGAAGACTCACATTTCCCCGTATTTAATATTGCAGACTGCGCTATTTGTATAGGCGCTGCATTATTACTATTTGACGCCTTTACAGGCGAAGAACCAAAGGAGCATAAAGCATGAGCCAAGCTGTAATTGGTGAAAACTCAGACGTTATTTTTCATTTTTCTATTAAACTAGAAGATGGCTCTGCCGCTGACTCAACAAAAGTGCATAACAAACCTGCCAAGCTCGCTATGGGTGATGGCAGCTTAACCGCTAACTTTGAAAAATGTTTGCTTGGCCTAACTGCGGGTGAAAGCAAAACATTTGAACTTGAGCCTGAAGATGCCTTTGGTCAACCCAATCCAGATAATATTTATTATGTAGATCGTAGTAAGTTTGGTGCAGAAACACCGGCTAAAGTAGGTGCGATTATTGCCTTTACTCAACCTGATGGTACTGAGCTTCCAGGCCTGGTTCGTGAAGTGCAAGGTGAGTCTGTCACTATCGATTTTAACCACCCTTTAGCGGGTCAACGTTTAACGTTTGAGGTTGATATTATTGAGGTACAAGGTTAATGGAAATATTACTAGCTAATCCACGAGGCTTTTGCGCCGGTGTTGACCGCGCAATTAGTATTGTTGAGCGCGCTTTAGATATTTTTGAAAAACCAATCTATGTAAGACACGAAGTGGTGCATAACCGTTATGTAGTCGATGGTTTAAAAAATCGCGGCGCCGTGTTTGTCGAAGAACTAGATCAGGTTCCTGATGATAGCATTGTTATTTTTAGCGCTCATGGTGTATCTCAGGCTGTTCGCTCAGAGGCTAAACGCAGAGAGTTAAAAGTATTTGATGCAACCTGTCCGTTAGTGACTAAGGTGCATATGGAAGTAACGCGTGCTAGTAAAAAAGGTATTGAATGCATCTTAATTGGTCACCACGGACACCCTGAGGTTGAGGGTACCATGGGTCAATACGATAACGAGCAAGGTGGAATTTACCTTGTTGAAACGGTTGATGATGTATTAAAGCTTGATGTAAAAAATGCGGATAATCTTTTTTACTGCAGCCAAACAACTCTATCTGTAGATGATACTGCCGATGTGATTGATGCTTTACGTAGTAAATTTCCTGCAATCGATGGCCCACGTAAAGATGATATTTGTTATGCAACGCAAAACCGTCAAGATGCGGTTCGTGATTTAGCTGATAAAGTAGATGTGTTATTAGTTGTGGGTGCTAAAAATAGCTCCAACTCTAATCGCTTACGAGAGCTGGCAGATAAGATGGGGACGCAAGCCTATTTAATTGATGATGCTAGTAATGTTGAAGCATCATGGTTTGATGGTATCAATAGTGTAGGTGTGACTGCCGGTGCTTCAGCTCCTGAGGTATTAGTTCAGCAAGTCATTACTCGTTTAAAAGAGCTTGGTGGCACGCAAGTAACCGAGAACCCAGGTGAAGAAGAAAACATCGTTTTTGCTGTACCAGTAGAGCTGCGTTAGTCTATTAATAGATAAAAGGAGGGCCGAATGAGTAAGCAACTGACACCAGATGCACTACTTTTTTCGGCCCTTTTTAATGAGCGTGGTGTACTTGCATCCCTCGTAGTAACACAAGTCGTGGCTATTATTTTAGCTTTTGCTCCTAATGCTGGCGGTGACATATGGCTGCACTTGGGAGAGATTAGTTTATTTCTTCATGTAACAGTATTAGTCAGTACCTCTTTTTTATACATTTGCCGGCGATTTCTTGCAAAACAGCCTCAGTTTATTCAGCTTAGTTTTTTTATTGCTGTATATAGTCTGAGCACTGCTTTATTTAGTCTGGCTTTTTCTCATATTGCTTTTGATATAGAAAACGAAAAACAACTTACGTTTTTTGTGTTACGTAATTGCATTATTGTATTTTTGCTTACCTTACTTTTTGTACAATTTTTGCTTATTCATTTTGAAAAAGAACAGCAAGCCAAAGCACTCTCTCGAGCGGAGCTTGATGCCTTGCAGGCGCGGATCAGACCCCATTTTTTATATAATAGTTTGAATACGGCAGCAGAATTAACGCATCATGACGTTGAAGCTGCTGAGAATGCTATTTTGGCATTAGCAGCGCTTTCGCAAGCTGCAATGCGTTCAGGGCAAAGTGTATTACTCAGTGATGAAATAATATTAACTAAACAATATATTGCTCTTGAATCATGGCGTTTTGCAGAGCGTTTACAGGTTGAGTGGTTATTACCAGAAAACCTCCCTGCGCTCTATATTCCATATCTAACATTACAACCTTTGGTAGAGAACGCAGTATGTCATGGTGTAGAGCCCAGCCAAAGTGGTGCTACCATTAGTATTGAGTTGCATGTTACAACATATTATTTAACCTTGATTGTAACTAACCCTGTACCTACTGAAACTGCTAATACTAGAGAGCATAACGGTATGGCAATTGATAATATCCGTTCTCGTTTAAGTATTTATTATAAAGGTCGGGCGCAATTGACTATAACCAACAAAGAAAATAAATTTAGAGTTAAAGTGGTTATCCCAAAACAAACAGAGAACATGTTATGAATGTACTGATTGTAGATGATGAACCCTTAGCAAGAGCACGCTTAAAGCGTTTACTTGGTCAAAGCCATACATCCATTCATGTGCAAGGTGAGGCCGATAATGGCAATGACGCTTTAATGAAAATAGAAGAGCTTCAGCCTGATTTAGTGTTTTTAGATGTTGACATGCCAGGCTTAAATGGCATCGAAGTGGCTAATCAACTCAATTGCTTGGCGGTTCCCCCTGCGATTATTTTTATAACCGCTCACCCTGAGCATGCACTTGATGCACTGCAACTAAATGCAGCTGGGTATTTAGTAAAACCTATATCAGTAAAAAGTTTGCAACATGCATTACAACAGCTAGGACGTTTAAACAGAGTACACCTGCAACAGCAACATACAGAAAAAGTAACGTATCAACTGGCCGGCACTATCAGAAGTATTGAAATAGAGAGTATTTTTTATTTTAACGCAGAGGAAAAGTATACCAAGGTTGTGTTTGATCAAGGGGAAGCTTTAATTGAGGACAGTTTAAAGCATCTTGAAATGCAATACCCGCATCATTTATTAAGAATTCATCGACATACTTTGGTGAATAAGAACAAAATCATTGCCCTACATACGCTTAAAAACCATCAACATGTTATTGAGCTACAAGGCTGTAGTGCTTTTTTAGCTGTAAGTCGTCGAGCACTCAAAAGCGTAAAAAGCGAACTTTAATACACCTACCCATTAACCGCTTATCAACATAATTAACCGTTAGTCATGGTTCTAGTTGAATCTAATTTTTAATTGCATACACTTATTGTTAGATAATTATTATTTGGTTTAAGTATGTTCTCGACTGTATTTAAGTTTCAAAAGGGCTTTACTCTCATCGAAGTTCTGATTGCTTTCATTATTTTAAGCTTTGGCTTACTCGGTGCGGTGGCTTTACAAGCAAAAGCAAAGCAAGCAAGTTTTGATTCAATGCAACGTGCTGCTGCTGTTGCGCTTGGTAATGATATTATTCAACGTATTCGAGCAAACGATACTTCGCAACTCGCGACCCATTATGATGTAGAGTTTACCAGTGAAACCACTAAGAAACCGTCTAAAACATGTTTTACAAGCTCTTGTAGTAACGCACAAATAGCTAGTTTAGATATCGAGCAATGGAAACGTGCTATCCGAGCCCGAGAGAATACCGGATCACTTGATGGGGCAACTGTGTGTATTAACCCTGAAGTTGTAGGGGGGTCTGGGGGGAAAGCATATAACATAGAGGTTATTGTTTCTTGGCAGGGTCGCCAAGAATTTAAAGCGAGTGAGGCCACAGGTAAAATTAGCTGTGGTGTTGCAGATAAAAAACGTCGCTTAGTCGTGCTTAATAGCTATGTATACGTTAGGAGCTAAAATGAAGCAAACAGGATTTACACTCATTGAAATGATGATATCTCTATTTATAGGGGGATTAATTTTGGGTGGGGTAATGTTTACTTATATCGGTATGAAAGTAACCACCAAAGACACAATGACTATAGGTGAGTTACAAGAATCAGGTCGCTTAGCTATAAATATTATGCAACGTGATATTGAGCAGGTTGGTTTTTGGGGAACATTTTATGATGATTCTTTCACCGTTATAAACACATCATCATTGTCGAATCCTACAGGTGATTGTTTTGAAGGTCTCAATAACGGTAGCTTTCCTGATTTAACCAGCAGCAGTAACTTTAAAACGCTTTATGCAAAAACAGCTACTAGTTCAAGTGAACTTAATTGCGTTAATAACCCTTTAGCAGGCACTGATATTTTACAGGTTAAGTTTTTACAAGGAAACCAACTAGAAGTGGATGCCGCAGGTGTTAATGAAACGCAAAGTGATGAGAATTATTTTATTGCTGAGCAAGAAAGTGCTCGCTTTGAACGAGGTGTTGTTGACCCTACTAGCATAAATATTAATGCGTCGGTATGGCCGTATAGTCATCACAGCTATTATATTTCAGAGCAAACTTATACGGTAAATAATAAGAGCCTTACTGTACCTGCACTAATGCGAAAACGTTTGGTGGGAGGGTCTATAAACACTGAAACTATAATGGAAGGCGTGGAAAATATGCGTTTTGTTTTTGGTCTAGATACTACCAGCGACAGCCGTGTTGATACATACAAAAGCATCAATGATATGAATGTCAGTGACTGGGAAAATCGTAAAGGCATTTTAACAGTACAAGTTTTTTTATTGATCAGAGCATTGCAGCCTGATCCTGGTCTTAAAATTAAGAACCAAACGTACGTATTAGGGGAAGATGCTAATAGTCGCACTCTCACTTTTTCAGATAATTTCAGACGAACTGTTTTCACGACGACTATTCGTTTAAATAACGTGGGTGCAAATTTATGGCGTATTTAACGCAGATGAAAAATAAACAACAGGGCGTTGTACTTATTACAGCGCTTATTATGGTCATAGCAGTGACAGGAATTGCGGTTACTTTAATGAGCAGTAGTAGTATTGATATTAAAATTACCAACGCAGCCCAAGAGCGCGAGGTTGCAGAAAATCAACTAATTGGTGAAGTGCAGCGAATAATTGCTGACGAAGTCAGTAAAGGAGCTGCTAATCAGTTCTTTTTGACCCCTGAAGAAGTTTCAGACAAGGGTATTGTTATGGCCGAACGTGATGATATGAAAAGCAATATGATTAATTTAAACAATGGTGTACTCGATTTAGAATGCCCTCGTCGTTTTAGTTTTACTGCTGGTATCTCATGCAACATGGTACAAGTTTCAACAACCATAGAATATGGCTCTAAAAGTAAGCACCAGCTTACAATTGTCACCGGCGTAGCCCAAGAGATGGCTAGCATAAGTAAGGGGATTTAAAATGAAGCTTACGTTAAAGAGAGTACTCATTTCTATATTTTGTGTATTAATTAGTTTATCAGCGAATGGTGAAGACATAGAGCTCTATGTTAACCACAATGTGGAAACTAATGAAAAGCCACGTGTTATTATGATTTTTGATACCTCGGGAAGTATGGCCTGGGATGTAAACGATGGCAATGCCTGTTATAAAAGAAGCGGTAGTAGCTATTACGAGGTTGATTGCTTTGAAAGTAAAGACAGTTATAAACGAAATGAGCAATGTTATAAAAGAACTAGTTACTACAATTATGAACCCACATGTAGTGATAGCCGCTTAAGAGTTGCGCAAAATGCTATCACCCAATTAGTGAACGATAACGATGATATTGAATTTGGTTTAATGCGCTTTAATGGTAGCAATGGCGGGTATGTTTTAGCCAGAGTAGGGGCTGAAAAGTCATTTTTACTGAATAAAGTAGAAGAGTTACCTGCAAGTGGTTCAACTCCATTAACAGAAACACTCTGGGAAGCCTACCTGTATATCACGGGACAAAACGTATATTACGGGGGAAATACTAATGAACGAGATTTTACAGCTGAATCATCAGGAGTTTATAAATCACCCTTTGCGCCTGTTACTGGCGAGCCACTTAGGTGTGATAACAGTATTAATATTATTTTAATGACAGATGGCGATCCTACAAACGACTCTAACAGAAATAATGATATATATAATCTCCATGATGACTATTTTTCTGAAAATGCACCTGCTGTTAGTAATAGTTATTTAGCAGCATTGGCGAAAATTATCCATGGTACAGATGATGTAAAAGTTGATTTGTATAGCAAAACCAGTAATGTGCTTGATATTGGACGTGTATTTCCTATCGGTTTTGGTACGGGTATGAGTGACTCAGGTAAAAACTTACTTACTGAGACTGCAGATTACGGTGGTGGGCAATACTTACATGCGAATACAGCTGCGCAACTATCTGATGCACTTAAAAATACGATTTCTCGTATTCGTGAAGTAAATGATAGTTTTTCATCGCCGTCGGTGGCGAGTAACAATGTAGATCAAACTCGAAGTCGTGATGCTATTTATTTTGCTATGTTTTATCCAGAAACCGGTGCGCGCTGGCGTGGCAACCTCAAAAAGTTAAAAGTTTCAGGTAGTCAGATTGTTGACGCAACTAACAAGCCTGCTCTTAATAGCGAAGGTTTAATTTCAAAAGATGCAAAAACATTTTGGCTTCCTGCAGGCCAACCCGCTGACGGTAATGCTGTTGCACAAGGTGGTGTGAATCATTATTTAAGCACGATAGATCCGCTTGCTCGTAATTTATTTACGGAGAATCAAGGCTCTGTTGTTAGTTTTAATACTTCGGTTGTTAGTGACATTCTTAGCGGGGTTACCAATAACCCGTTGTCCCTATCTAGTCAAGATGTGAATTGGGCAAGAGGGGTCGACGTTGATGATGAGGATAAAGATGGTTCATCACAAGATCAACGATCTGATATTTTTGGCGACCCATTACATTCAAAACCTATTGCCATCGACTATGGCAATGATGATATACGAATTCTTATAGGAACAAATGCTGGGTTTTTACATATGTTTAAAGATGCCGGTGAGACTGTAAGTGAAAGCTGGGCGTTTATACCTTCAGCATTATTTGACATTATTAAACCACTCAGAAATAAACAAGCGGATAGTAAAGTATATGGTATGGACGGCCCTATCAGTGTTTACTTTAGTAATAAGAGTTTAAATAGCGAAGGTTTAAATGACGGTATTATAGATGCTAGTAAAGGAGATGCTGTTTGGGCTTTTGCTGGTATGCGTCGTGGTGGCAAGAATTACTACGGCTTAGATATTACAAATCCGAATCAACCAAAGCGCCTTTGGAGCAAACCAATTGAAGGCGGCAAAGGCGACTTTACGGAATTAGCACAAACATGGTCAAAACCTCAAATAGCTTATATTAAAGCTTTTGGTAATAAACCTTTACTCGTATTTGGTGCAGGTTACGATGTTAATAAAGACGCCGCAATTAGGTCTGAGGACTCCAGCGGCCGGGGTATTTATATTGTTGAAGCAAAAACTGGCAGTTTAGTTTGGGCGTTAACCCCAGATAGCAATGGTTTTAAAGGTAAACATAGCATTGCCGCTGATTTAACTACGCTTGATTCAGATTATGACGGCTATATTGACCGAATTTATGCTTCAGATACCGGTGGTAATATTTGGCGCATTGATATGCCAGGAGAAGATAGCCGCGAGTTCAGCCATTTCAAACTTGCAGAGCTTGGTAGCAATCAAAATACCCAAGATAGACGTTTCTTTTATAAGCCTTTAGTTGCGCGTACCTTGTTTAGTAAAGTAACAGAGACGACCATCAACGGTGATAAGGTTATTACCCGTTTAGATACTCCTTATGATGCTGTTGTTATCGGCAGTGGTAATCGCTCAAAACCAACGAATACAAATGAGCAAGATCAATTGTTTATGATTCGTGATGAAAATACGCTGACACGCTCATTTAAGACCAATGCGCCTGCTGCAATAAAACCATCTGACTTAATGATTATGAATGATGATCCGTTTGGTAATACTCTAGATGACATAGATGGTTTTAACCTTGTTGAAGCTGAGTTGGCAAAAAAGAAAGGGTGGCGCTATGAATTAGCTAAAGGTGAAAAGTCATTGGCTGCAGCTACCGTTGTTGGTGGGGTTGCTTATTTTACCTCTTTCACGCCAGCATCTGATGAAGTTGTAGAGAATCAATGTTCCTTAAGCGGAGGCGGTGGTGCGCTTTATGCATTTCATTTGCATTATGGTACAAAAGTGTATGATCAGCTCAAATTTGCAACCAGTTATGATGTACCCGATACACCACAGCTTTATTTTGGTGCGACTAACTCTTGTACCGATTCGAACGGTGATGGAAAGTGTGATGATAATCCAGAAGAAGACGTTATCGAAGAAAGTCAGTTTTTTCTAATTGGCCCTGGAATAAAAGGTGAGCAAGCCGAAAACCCTCTTAAACCTGTAGAAATTACAGGACCTGGTTTAAAAGTGGTTGACGGTACAATCAAGCTGGTTAATGATAAAGAGCCCATTGGTTTTGGCTTTAAAACGCAGCAAACATATATTTATAAGCGTGAAGAAAACGACGAAATAAACAATTAAGGGCTGTATATGAACAAGACACAACAAGGATTCACATTAATTGAGTTAATGATCACAGTTGCGATTGTTGGCATCATTGCTGCAGTTGCACTGCCGAATTACACTGAGTATGTAAAAAGGGCATCACGCGCGGAAGCTGCATCTGCGCTGTTAGATGCGGCAAACAAGCAAGAGCAATACTTTGTAGATAACCGAGTTTATTCGACTTCGTTTAGCGACTTAGGTATTCAAAGTAAAACTGAAAACGGGCATTTTGAGTTGGCAATTAATGTGGTTGATAGCAATGAATTTACAATTACAGCTAAACCCATCGCTGGAGCGGTGAAAGGGGATGCTGATTGTACTGAGCTGTCTATTAATGACTTAGGCTTAAAAGGGGCTAAAGGCACCAAAGGTAAATCAGATATAAATTATTGTTGGGGTAGATAATGCAGGTAAACCTTACTCTGGATTATATACCTATCTCAAGTAGCTACTTTTGGCGCTAATTGTGTTGAATTTACTTGCAATAGCCCAGCTATTGACGCGAAAATCCACCTTGTTTTCACTGTGAGTCTCTGGCTAGAGGAAATAAACCTAGCTATCACTATTATCCAATATATTAGTAAATCTCTTAACCAGAGTTCAGGTTAGTTATTTTTGCATCTATTTGTGGACTTTATCCGTATGCGACCTGTTTGACTTATAGAAAGAGCAAGCCCCTCAAGGCTTGCTTTTTCGCTATTAGGGCAATAGATAAAAGTACCGTTTTGAAAGCCATTTAAAGAGCCGTCGGGTCTAAAAGTTATTGCAGTGCGAGGGTACTCTAAGCTATCAGAGGGATGGGTATGTTCAAAGGTACTAATAAGACGTTCGTCATTATCCAAAGATGTTGACTTGTCATCATCAGTAAATAGTGACACACCCGTGTGCCACTCACCATCTAAACATTGTTTATCTTTTAAAGCGCAAAGAGTTACGTAGCTGCCATGCTCTATAGCATAAAGACGTGCTAAATTAATATTTCGGTGTAATAAATTCACCTGATTATCAGCGCGATTGAGCGCCAAGAAATCAGGAACAAACCATAAAGAGAGTTGGCTCAGTATTGCTATAACTGAAATGGTTATTAGTAATTCTACTAGCGTAACGCCATCGTTTTTGTGAACACTTATAATTAACTTCATCCCTGAAGCCTTACATTGAACAGTCCATTATATTAGTTTAGTAAATAATCAAAAAACGACAAAGTATGAAATGGCTTTTAGCTGCAGGTTTGAGTTGTGTCACCTATATAAAAAGCAGTCCCTGATTGAGACAGTGTTAACCCTTTATTATTTTCATTAGTACCATTAGGGCAAAAAATAAAATTTCCAGGTTTAGTGGTGATACGACCGCTGGTGTTAAACCGTATTCGTCTATCTCCAGCTGTGAATGTTACCTTATCATTAAGGTTAATTTTTTCCATAACGCGAATTAAGCTGTCAGATGAAGAATTATATTGACCATCATTATCTGCATCAATAAAGGTAATAATAACTTTATTACGATCCCACCTTGCTCGGCATTGCATACTATCATCATTATTTTTAACCTCCGAATGCTGAGCTGCACAAATAACCACGATTTCATCAGTACTAGCTGCTTGTGATCGCGCAAAACTAATATTACGCTTTAGCTCCAATAAAAAGTTTTCGCCTCGGTTTTCTTCCAGCATATCGCTACTATTCCATATTGCAATACTCGCTATTATCGCAACAATAGCAACGGTAACCATTAACTCTAATAGAGTAAATCCTGTATGCTTGGTTTTCATATAAATCTCATTAACTCGATGATGTTGAAAGGTCAACAGACCCTAGTATAGTTATTTTTATTAAAATAATCATACCATGATTATTTTTCACCTGTGCTATTCAATCACTTTGTTTGCTATGAACCTCATGATTGTCTAAAATCGAGGCAACTGAGGCTTTCAAAAGTAACTAATATGAAAAAAATAGAAGCAATCATTAAACCGTTTAAGCTCGATGATGTGCGCGAAGCACTTTCTGATGTTGGTATTACGGGTATGACAGTAAGTGAAGTAAAAGGGTTTGGGCGTCAAAAAGGCCACACTGAGCTATACCGTGGTGCAGAGTATATGGTTGATTTTTTACCTAAGGTAAAGCTGGACATTGTGCTTGGTGATGAAGATGTAGAACGTGCTATTGATATGATTGTTAAAACCGCACAAACAGGTAAAATTGGTGATGGTAAAATATTTGTCACTGAGGTAGAGCGTGTTGTTCGTATTCGTACCGCAGAAGAAGATGAAGACGCAATATAATCGTTGTCTTGAGTATAAGAAAGGCGCTACTTTAATTTAAAAGTAGCGCCTTTTTTGTGTTATTTATTTCTACTGTTAAATTTGCGTGTTTGCGCTGCATTATCACTTAATTCAGTTAACCCAAGCTTATCGTAGCTTTTTTCCATCATGGCTAATGCTGCATCAAGGTAGCTACTTTGTGAGTAGTGCTCTACCACATACTTGCCGCGATTCGCAGCTGCTAAATAGGCTTCACGTTCATAATAGTAAGTCGCAACCTTCAGCTCATAACGAGCCATACGGTTTAATAACCAAACTAAACGACGTTTTGCCTCCGGCGCATAATCACTTTCTGGAAAACGTTTAACTAAGGTTGATAAGTCGGTATAAGCAACACGGGTGCGTTTAGCATCTCTGTCGGCTCTATCTACACCAAAGTATTCTTGGAAAGCATTTTTATCAGCTTTAATATTAACCAAACCACGCATGTAATACATGTAATCTAAATCTTTGTGGTTTGGGTTTAAGCGAATGAAGCGGTCAATTGTCGCCAGTGCTTGCTCTGTATTACCTGATTGGTAATGTGCATACACTAAATCCATTTGTACTTGCTTTGAAAACGGGCCAAACGGGTAGCGAGAATCAATTGCCGCTAACAGTTCAATTGCACGTGCGTATAAACCAGAATCAAGCGTTTGTTTTGCATCTTCGTATAGTGCTTGTGCTGATCTGTTTGGTACTCGTTGAATATCTTCTTGGTCAGGCGCAGACGAACAAGCTCCTAAACTAAGCACTGAAACTGAAAAAACAATGGCGAATGCACGTTTCCCTATTTTATTTATCATTTTATTTGTTACCTTCGATGTCTTCGGCTAGGCCAAGTGGGTAAAACCGAGTAAACTATGCGTATTATGTTATGCTTTTATTAAAAGCGATTCTAACCCAGTCAAGCAAAGCTTGCACTGGTAAATTGGGTAAAGTTACTAATGTCAGAGCAAATATCTCTCCAAGCCGAGGTCCCAACAGACTTAGGTGGTAAACGTCTAGACCAAGTATTAGCACAATTGTTCCCTGATTATTCACGATCACGGATAAAAACGTGGATTTTAGATGATAAAATCACCGTTGATGGCGAAATCTTCAACACACCGCGTGAAAAATTACTCGGTGGTGAAGTTGTGACTGTTGAAACAACAATAGAAGCACCTCGTGAATACGAAGCACAAGATATCAAATTAAACATCGTTTATGAAGACGATGATATTTTAGTGATCAACAAACCAATGGGATTAGTGGTTCATCCGGGCGCAGGCAATCCTGACGGTACGGTGTTAAATGCGTTACTTCATCATTTTCCAGACATTATCAACGTGCCACGCGCGGGTATAGTGCATCGTCTAGATAAAGACACCACAGGTTTAATGGTTGTCGCGAAAACGATTCAGGCACAAACTCACCTGGTGAAAGCCTTACAAAAGCGCGAAAATTTCACACGTGAATATGAAGCGTTATGTAATGGTACTATGACTGCCGGTGGTATGGTTGAAAAAGCGATTGGCCGCCATCCAACTCAGCGTACGCATATGGCAGTTCATGAAATGGGTAAACCAGCGATTACGCATTACCGTGTGGCAGAAAAGTTCCGTGCTCATACTCGTTTGCGTTTACGCCTTGAAACCGGACGTACGCATCAAATTCGCGTGCATATGGCGTACTTAAACCACCCATTAATTGGCGATCAATCTTATGGCGGTCGTCCTCGTCCACCAAAAGGAGCAACGCCTGAGCTGTTTGAGTTACTGCGTAGCTTTAAGCGTCAAGCGCTCCATGCTGTTAAATTAAGCATTGCTCATCCAATTACCGGTGAAATGATGACCTGGCAAGCACCTATCCCTGATGATATGGTTCAGATGACTCAAGCACTGCGTGAAGATACAAAAGCAAATCCAGACATAGCTAGTTAATTATGTCTGGCTTATCAGCTACATGGCAATCTATTCAGGGTGTAGGCACATTGAGTACTACACGGGATGGAGGCGTATCAAAGCCTCCATTTGATAGCTTGAATTTAGGATTGCATGTAGGTGATAACAGCCAAGATGTATTAACCAATCGAGCGCATGTAAATAGTTACATACCTAATCCTGCTGTTTGGTTAAATCAGGTTCATAGCGCTGATGTAATTAGAGTGGATGAAGGGTTTGATTTTAACCAAACTCTGATGGGGGATGCGCTTTACACGCAATTATATAATCAACCTTTAGCTATAATGACCGCTGACTGTTTACCTATTTTACTTACCTCAAGCGATGGCCAAGAAGTGGCTGCAATTCACGCCGGTTGGCGAGGGTTAGCGCAAGGAATCATTAATAATACAGTTAGCTATTTTAAGCATGCACCAACGAACTTACATGCTTGGTTAGGTCCTGCAATAGGGGCTGACCAATTTGAAGTCGGCCAAGAGGTCGTTGCAACATTTACAGCCAACAATCCAGCTTTGCATGATGCGTTTAAACCTCAAAATAACGATAAATATTTAGCTGATATTTATTACATAGCGCGTATTTTGCTAAACCAACGGGGTGTTGTGAATATTAGTGGTGGTGAATACTGCACGTTCTCTCAAAAAAATCAGTTTTTTTCTTATCGACGTGACGGCCAAACCGGTCGTATGGCAAGTTTGATCTGGCGCAAGTAAATTACTATTAAGTGATTATTTTTCCCTCAATACCTTGAACAAATCCGCTAACATACCCATTTATAAAGTAATTCGTTTTTTTATAGGTAAACCCCCATGCGTTTAGATAGATTTACAAGTAAATTTCAGTCTGCGCTTTCAGATGCGCAATCATTAGCGCTAGGTCGCGATCATCAATTTATTGAACCCGTTCACCTTATGTATGCTTTATTAAAGCAAAGTGGTTCAAGTGTGCGTGCCTTGTTTGCACAAATGGGCATTAGTATTGACGAGCTCAATACCAAACTATCTCAAGAGATAGAAAAGTTATTTAAAGTGGAAGGTGTTGGTGGCGATGTGCAATTGTCAAACAACATGGTTTCACTTATTAATCTGTGTGACAAGTATGCCCAAAAACGCAAAGATAAATATATCTCAAGCGAACTGTTTGTTTTAGTTGCATGTGAAGATAAAGGGCCGCTTGGCAGTGTATTTAAAGCACTTAATATCACTGCTAACAAAGTTGAAACTGCCATAGAAGCAATTCGCGGTGGTCAAAAAGTTGATGATCCTAATGCTGAAGAAACTCGTCAAGCACTTGAAAAGTACACTATTGATTTAACTGAGCGGGCGGAGCAAGGTAAGCTTGACCCTGTAATCGGCCGTGATGATGAAATTCGTCGCACCATCCAAGTATTACAACGCCGCACCAAAAACAATCCTGTGTTAATTGGTGAGCCTGGGGTGGGTAAAACCGCGATTGCCGAAGGGCTTGCGCAACGTATTATTAATGGGGAAGTGCCAGAGGGCTTAAAAAACAAGCGCGTACTCTCGCTTGATTTAGGCGCGTTGGTTGCTGGGGCCAAATACCGAGGTGAATTTGAAGAGCGTTTAAAATCAGTTTTAAATGAATTGGCCAAAGAAGAAGGCCAAGTGATTTTGTTTATTGATGAAATTCATACCATTGTTGGCGCTGGTAAAAGTGATGGCGCTATGGATGCGGGTAACATGTTAAAACCTGCATTAGCACGTGGTGAACTTCATTGCGTAGGTGCAACGACCTTAGATGAATATCGTAAATACATTGAAAAAGATGCTGCACTTGAGCGCCGTTTCCAAAAAGTATTAATTGAAGAGCCATCGGTTGAAGATACTATCGCTATATTACGTGGTCTAAAAGAGCGTTACGAATTACATCACTCAGTGGAAATCACCGATCCGGCAATTGTTGCTGCAGCGCAGTTATCACATCGCTATATTAGTGATCGCCAATTACCTGATAAAGCAATTGATTTAATTGACGAAGCGGGCTCTTCTATTCGACTGCAAATTGATTCAAAACCTGAAGCCTTAGATAAGTTAGAGCGTCGTATCATTCAGTTAAAAATTGAAGATAACGCCTTGGCTAAAGAAAAAGACGAGGCGAGTCAAAAGCGCCGTGCAGAAATGGTTGAGCTGATCACTGAGCTTGAGGTGCAATACCGTGAACTCGATGAAGTATGGAATGCCGAAAAAGCGTCTTTGCAAGGTACGCAAGTCATTAAAGCTGAGCTTGAACAGGCACGACTTGATTTAGAAGTGGCACGCAGAGCAAGCGATTTACAGCGCATGTCAGAACTGCAATATGGCCGTATACCCGAGCTTGAGCGTAAGCTTGATTTAGCATCGCAAGCCGAAATGCAAGAAATGAGCTTACTTAAAAACCAAGTGGGCGAAGACGAAATAGCCGAAATTTTATCACGTTGGACTGGTATTCCGGTGGCACGTATGCTTCAAGGTGAGCGTGAAAAACTATTGCAAATGGAAGAGCAGTTGCACAATAAAGTGATAGGGCAAGATGAAGCGGTGGTTGCTGTGGCTAATGCCATCCGTCGTTCGCGTGCAGGGCTTGCTGATCCGAATCGTCCTATTGGCTCATTTCTATTCTTAGGGCCAACAGGGGTGGGTAAAACAGAGCTAACAAAAGCGTTGGCTGGCTATATGTTTGACACTGAAAGTGCCATGGTACGCATTGATATGTCTGAGTTTATGGAAAAACACTCAGTTGCGCGTTTAGTCGGTGCGCCTCCCGGTTATGTAGGTTACGAAGAAGGTGGCTATTTAACCGAAGCTGTTCGTCGTAAACCCTATTCGGTTATCTTGCTTGATGAAATAGAAAAGGCGCACCCAGATGTGTTTAATATTTTATTACAAGTTCTTGATGACGGGCGTTTAACGGATGGCCAAGGGCGTACGGTTGATTTTAAAAATACGGTTATCATTATGACCTCTAACTTAGGTTCAGACATTATCCAAGAGCAATCGGGAAGTAATGACTATGACGAGCTTAAAGCAAAGGTAATGGGTGTACTGCATAATGAGTTCAGGCCTGAATTTATTAACCGTATTGATGAAACAGTAGTGTTCCACTCACTTGCACATAGTCATATTAAAGAAATCGCAGATATACAGTTAAGTAAATTGCGTGAACGATTAACTGAGATGGGCTATTTACTTGAATTGACGGATGCTGCGCTTGAGCGGATTGCTGCCAGTGGTTTTGATCCGGTTTATGGCGCTCGCCCACTTAAGCGTGCAATACAACAAACCATTGAAAATCCGTTAGCACAAAAGCTGCTTAATAATGATTTTCAACCAGGCTGCATCATTGTTATTGATGCAAGTAGTGAGGGCTTAGAGTTTACTAGCCGATAATCTGAGCACAGTAAAAAGCCGCTGAAAACAGCGGCTTTTTTGTTTTTGATTCAAGTGGGTGGATTAAACTTTAAAGGTAAGCAGTAAATCATTTACTTTTCGTGAGCCTTCGACCAATTCAGCAGCGCCATGTGCTACGCTATAACTAAGCTGTAAATTGTCATCCCCCAAGCCTTTAATTTTTTCAACATTGCAGCCAATATCTCGACTTACCACTTGTTGTTGCTCTGCGGCGGCTGAGATGTCGGTAGCAAGTTGTGAAATTTCACTAATTTGAATGAAAATACTATCTAGCTCTTGTTGTGTTTGCCCTGTGGTGTTAACACAGTCATCGGCTTGTTGTTTTGTGCTCTGCATGATTTTAGACCAGCTAAACAAGGTGTCTTGAATCTCTTTAATGGAGCTATGAATTTGTGCTGTGGCGTTTTGAGTACGTGAGGACAATGCGCGTACTTCATCAGCGACCACCGCAAAACCTCGACCATGCTCACCAGCACGGGCAGCTTCAATCGCAGCGTTAAGTGCTAACAAATTGGTTTGCTCTGCAATGCCTTCTATTTCACTCATTACCTGACCAATTTTATCGGCCTCAGAGGCAAGTCCTGTGGCTGTGGTTGCCGCTTGCTCAACTTGCATGGCTAAGTCAGATACCATCTTGCTGTTATCGGCAATATGACTTTTTATATCAGAGCAGCTTTGATAGGTGATCCCTACTTTATCTGCGGTATCATTGGTATTATTAGAAATTTCACCAATGGTGGTGCTCATTTGTGACATTGCTGTGGCTATTTGCTCAAGCTGGGTTCCCTGAGAAGAAATACCTTGTTCGGTCAGCGTAGATTGCTGATCTAAGCCTTGGGCAATGGTATTAAAACTCAAGGTTGAGTCTTTAACACGACCGAGTACCGTTTTTAACTTAGCGCAAAGCATTTGCTCTCGGTAATCACTAATACTGTGAGGGTGTGAACCACTAAATACATAACGAGACACCGAATCTGCCTGGCTTTTTTGCTGCTTTAGAGTTGCAGGTGTTGCTATTAGCTCATCATAATTTAAAGCTAAAATGATAATACACACCACCAAGTTAACCGCTGCAATTGCGATTGACCCCCAAATAGCGACACTAGCTAACCAAACTAAAACACCGGCTATGCTCAAGCTCTGTCTGAGTGAGGTGTGCTCACGCCAGCTAAATAGTGACTTATTAGCGTTAACTTTGGCATACAGCTTCTGCGCTCTGCGTTTTGCATGTTGCGAGAGTTTTACACGCACAGACTGATAACCAATCAATTGGCCATGTTCAAAAATAGGTGTTACAAATGCATCAACCCAATAGTAACGGCCATCTTTACATAAGTTTTTTACAGCACCACGCCAAGAATGTCCTTGCTTTAAGGTGTCCCACATCTCTTTAAATGCTGCTTTAGGCATATCAGGATGGCGAACGATATTGTGGTTTTTATTGATGAGTTCATCCATTTCATAGCCAGCAATACTGCAAAATTCATGATTGGCATAGGTAATAACACCTCGAAGATCGGTCGTTGAAACCAACTCTTGATGTTCTTCAAAAGTGACCTCTTCATCTATTAAGCTTTGATTACGACGCATAGTAATCCTTTATCATTCTTTATTGGGGTGTCTATTGTAATTACTAAAACTAATGTACGTTAGTGATAAGTTTTAAATAGCAGTAGTAAGGCATTTTTTTTAATGTTTTTATGATCTTTATCAATTTTAAGAGTAATTGATTTTTTTAGTTATGCCAAACTTTTAGCAAGTGATTCACCCTTTCGTACGGGGAGAAATAATGCTTTGAGGTTGCGATGTATTGTGGCAAATAATATGCAAAAGAAATTGTATATTGCTGGTGGCAATGGCAAGATTATCTTTTATGGCGTGAAACAAAGCGTGTTTAAAATTCATTAAAAGCTATATCTAATAAATTCATATAGTTTTTTCTTCATTTAATCTTGAGTAAAGGTAATTAGACCCCATAACCTTATGATTAAGCCACTTGGCTCGAGGAAACTTTTTTTTGGCAACTTATAATTTAAAGAACACGCTCAACGCGCTATCTAATGCAGATAATCAGCATGCTATTAAAGGTATTATGCGCGGTATTGAGAGAGAATCATTAAGAATTAAACCCGATGGTTCTATTTCTAAACAAGCTCACCCAAAAGGGGTTGGCTGCGCGCTTACCAACGGACATATCACGACTGACTTTTCTGAGTCTTTACTTGAGTTTATTACGCCTGTTAGCGAGTCATCAACGCAAACGTTACAACAGCTGAAAGATTTACAAAAGTTCACCCTAGAACATATGGACGATGAACTGCTGTGGCCAATTAGTATGCCGTGTTTTATAAATCATCAGGACGATATTGTATTAGCACAATTTGGCGATTCTAACGTTGGTAAAATGAAAACCTTATACCGCGAAGGTTTAAAGAACCGCTATGGTAGTATGATGCAAGCGATTGCTGGGGTGCACTTTAATATTTCTTTTCCAGAAACGTTATGGCAGTCACTACATTCACAAAAGCAAAGCAGCGCGAAGCTTGAAGACTTTATATCTGATGGGTACTTAGCATTAATTCGTAATTTTAAGCGCGAGTTGTGGTTAATTAGCTATATGTTTGGTGCGTCACCGGCATTGTGTAGTTCATTTTTGCAGGGGCGTAAAAGCGATTTACCGTTTAAAAAGCTGGGTAAAGGTACTTTATATTTAGAAGTGGGCACGGCGCTTCGATTAGGTAACTTAGGTTATACCAACAGTGCACAGTCATCATTACGCGTTATGTATAACTCATTAGATGAGTATGTAGCAGGGCTTAAAAAAGCCATAAATACGCCTTCAGATATTTATGGCAGTATTGACGACTACACCAGTGCAGAGCCAAAGCAATTAAATAAAAATATTCTACAAATAGAGAACGAGTTTTACTCGCCAATTCGCCCTAAGCGTAATGCTAAAAATGGTGAAACACCCACTGATGCTCTACTAAGAGCGGGTATAGAATATATTGAAATTCGTGCGTTGGATGTTAACCCATTTAGTGAAGTTGGCATTGATTTAGAGCAAATACACTTTTTAGATGTATTTTTAACCTATTGTTTATTAAAAGACTCAGCCCCTATGGACTGGGAAGAGCAAGCGCGAAGCACTGAAAATCTTGATACAGTAGTAAACCAAGGCCGAGAAAAAGGCCTAATGCTTAATTTTAATAATGAGCAGCGCAGTCTTGAATCATGGGGTGATGAAATATTTAATCAGCTCGTTGATGTTGCTAAGTGGATGGATAGCGCGTACGGGGTTGATTATTACTCAAACACTATTAAGCGCATGGCAACGTGGGTGCATAATCCTACATTAACCTATTCAGGGCGTTATGTTGAGCAATTAAAAGCATCAGGGCTAGATAATGGTCATTATGCACTCTCACTTGCTCAAAAGTATAAACAAAGCCATGATATAGCCAGTTATACTGAATTCTCAAAGTCGTGGTTAGAGCAACAAGCGACAGAGTCTTACCAAGCTCAAAAAGCAATTGAGCAAGCCGATAATCAATCATTTACTGCGTTTTTAGATACGTATTTCAGGGTCAGTTGACCTTTGCGGATTACAATTTGTTCAAACTAGGAGCGGTTTAATCGCGGCGCGAGGTTTGTAACCTAGTGGGCTCGATAACTGCTCCTGCGTTATTCTACTGGCTTACATCCATGTAAGAATAAGTAAAAACCGAGCAACAAAGAGCAAATCGCTCCTAGGCAGAACCCGAAGGGCAGCGCCTGTTTGGCATTGATGCTGCGTTATCGCCTATTTATGGGGAATAACCACACCACATAGGCTCTGCCTTGCCTAAATACCAAACAGGCTGCTGCAAATTCAACCTTGAAAGGTCAACAGACCCAAGTAAGTCGTAGGCAAAAAAAACGCAGCTCATAGTAGCTGCGTAAATATTCTTTAGGGATGAAACAATGCTGTACTGCTGCATTCATAGATTCAGACCCACGCTTTTTTAAAAAGTTCAGTGAGATCTTAAAAAATGAAAAAAAATATTATTACTTTATCTCTAGTGCTTACTTTAGTTGGTTGTGCCACTGCACCACCTAAGCAACCAGAAGATATTTGTAAAATCTTTGAAGAGAAATCTGACTGGTATTTTGATGCTAAAGACGCGCAAGACAAGTGGGGCTCTCCCAAACACGTATTAATGAGCATGATGTATCAAGAAAGCTCTTTTCGTCATGATGCTGCACCGCCTATGGAATACTTTTTATGGATAATACCAACTGGACGCGCAAGTGATGCTTATGGTTATTCTCAAGCTAAAACGCCAACTTGGTCTGATTATATTCGTGAAACAGGTAATAGTGGTGCTGATAGAGATGAATTTGAAGATGCGATCGATTTTATGGCGTGGTTTGTCTATAAAACCCATAAAGTTAATGGTGTTTCTAAATGGGATGCCTACGCACAGTATTTAAACTATCACGAAGGGTGGGGCGGTTATAAGCGAGGCACTTATCGTAAGAAAAAATGGTTAATGAGCGTTGCCAATAAAGTAAAACACCGTGCGAGCCGTTATGGAGCGCAGCTAAGACGCTGTGAGGATGATTTAGACAAAGGTTGGTTAGAGCGTTTATTCTTTTAACTAATCTAAGCCCTGATTAATTAAAAAAGGAGCCATTTGGCTCCTTTTTTATTGGGTTATTTTTTACGTTTATTGGGCTGAATTTTAACTTGTTTAATCATGTTTTCTTTTATTTCAAGCACTTCAACTGGGTAACCCGCAATACGAATACTTAAGTTAGCATCAGGAATATCTTCCAAATATTCAACAATCAGGCCACTTAAAGTTTTAGGGCCATCTAATGGGAATTCCCAGCCCATTTCTTTATTTAAGTCGCGAACGTTAGCACCACCATCAACAATGTAAGAGCCATCGTTCTGTGTGGTTACTTCTTCACTTGGTGTGCGGGTTTGAGTAGTAGTGAAATCGCCCACAACCTCTTCAAGAATATCCTCTAGGGTAACTAAGCCTTGGATATCGCCATATTCATCAACAACAATACCAATTCGTTCTTTTGATAACTGAAACTTCAGTAGTTGGGTATTAAGCGACGTTCCCTCAGGAATAAAGTAAATTTCACGTACAGCGCGCAGTAGCGAAGGTTTATCGAATTGCTCTTTAGTAAGAAGACGCAATGCATCACGAGAGTGAATAAAGCCTACTGCATCATCTATATTGTCGCGGTATAAAAGCACGCGAGTATGTTGAGCATGAGTCAGCTGCTTACTAATTATTTTCCAGTCATCGTTAATATCAATCGCCACAATTTCATTGCGGGGTATCATAATATCTTCAACGGTAACCTGTTCTAAATCTAAAATTGAGGTCAGCATACTTTGGTGGCGCGCCGGGATCAGCGCTCCAGATTCGTTAAGCACGGTTTTTAATTCTTCTTTACTCATGCTGTGCTCATCTATTTGTGCAGCACTAATTCCAAATAAGCGCAATATGCCGTTGGTCATCCAGTTAACAACAACCACAAACGGGAAGAGTATTTTTAACAAGCCTTTGAGTATCACAGAGCTGGGAAAAGCGACTCGCTCAGGATAGAGGGCGGCCAGTGTTTTTGGCGTTACTTCAGCGAAAATTAGTACAACAAGTGTTAATGCACCTGTCGCTATGGCAATACCTAAATCGCCATACAAGCGAATACCAATAATGGTGGCTACCTGCGCTGCAGCAATATTAACAAGGTTATTACCAATTAGGATCAGACCTATCAACCTATCTGGTCGACTCAGTAATTTACTAACGCGTTTCGCAGCACGATGATTCTCTTTAGCGAGGTGTCGCAAACGAATACGGTTGATTGACATGATTCCGGTTTCTGACCCGGAGAAGTAAGCAGAAAAAAGCACCAATAAACCTAATATGATAAACAGGGTACTTGTCGATATGTCGTCCAACGATGGATCCTTTTTTTATAAACCAATGCGTATTAAGCTAGAGTGAGCTTTCAGAGTCAAGTTAAAACTTATTCAGGACCACTTCTTGTATAAAACGACTACCAAAATAAGCGAGTGTGAGTGTAAAAGCGGCAATCATTATACTAACTACCACTACTTTTCCTCGCCAACCACGTTTGACATGGCCAACTGCAATTGTGGCAAAAATGGCCCAAGCAACTAGGGATAAGATTGTTTTGTGAATAAACTCTTTGGCAAACATGCCATCGAGAAATACAAAACCAGTGATCAGCGCCACACTTAATAATACGGTGCCTAAGTTTAATAACTGGTAAAGTTGACGCTCTACAACCATCAGAGGTGGCAAGTGACTGTGAACTATTGCTAGGTCTTTTCGCTTTAAGCGCTTATCAATAAAATAAAATTGCACACCATATAAAGTCGCAATAATTAAAATACAGTAAGCCAATAACGACAGTGATATATGCGCAACTAGTGCTAGTTCTACATTAATACTTTGTAATAAAACGTGATGAGGGATAAATAAGCTAGAAATGGTTAAAAGCGCAGCAAAGCCATAAACAACAGGTAGTAACAAGGTTGCGGGAAACTTCAAAGAAACAGTGGTGACACACAGCACGATAATCCAGCATGTCAGTAATGCCACATTAACAATACTTAAATCTTGCCCATCAGCCCTAAATACCGAATTTACTAAAAGCAGCATGTGCGCCAAAATAGCGACAGTACTGAGTATAATAGTAACTTTTTGGCTCGGGCCCTGACGGTGAAACAATCGCGAAAGCACGTGAGACGTTGCTAACACATAAAATAAACTGGCAATAATAGTTAAACTAATAATCAGCATTTTGCTTTGGCCACTTAATTGAAGTCAAATAATTCGTGTTCGTTATGTGGCCATTGTATTTTATAGCAAAGCAAATGCATAGACCCTGTAAAAAGAAACTCAATAAGCAGCATTTCAGCACTGTATTGTATGCCACCATTTACGGTATACTATTTCTAATTGAATTTTAATAACATCGACCTTATTAATAGAGTTGATTTCAACGTCTTTTCGGAACCGTTACATGTTTGAGAACCTCCAAGAACGATTAGGTAAAACCCTAAAAAATATTAGTGGCCGTGGCCGCCTAACTGAAGACAACATTAAAGATACACTTCGTGAAGTGCGAATGGCATTTTTAGAAGCCGATGTGGCGTTGCCTGTTGTTCGCGAGTTTGTAAAACAAGTTAAAGAACGCGCAGTTGGTATTGAAGTTACTAAAAGCTTAAGTCCTGGCCAAGTATTTATAAAAATTGTTCGTGAAGAACTTGAAAAGGCCATGGGTGAAGCTAATGAAGAGCTAAGCCTTAACGCGCAACCTCCGGCTGTTGTGATGATGGCGGGCCTTCAAGGTGCTGGTAAAACAACCAGTGTGGGTAAACTGGCTAAGTTTTTAAAAGAGCGCAAGAAAAAATCTGTGCTGGTAGTGAGTGCCGATGTATACCGTCCTGCGGCAATTAAGCAGTTAGAAACATTAGCAACAGAAGTAGATGTAGAATTTTTCCCAAGTGACATTTCACAAAAGCCAGTTGATATAGCACAAGCTGCTATTTCTCACGCGAAAAAGAAATTTATTGATGTGGTATTAGTTGATACTGCAGGTCGCTTGCATGTTGATAATGACATGATGGATGAAATCAAAGCGCTTCATGGTGCAATTAATCCAATCGAGACTTTATTCGTTGTTGATGCAATGACAGGTCAAGATGCTGCAAACACCGCGAAGGCGTTTGACGAAGCATTGCCTTTAACCGGTGTGATTTTAACTAAAACAGACGGTGATGCCCGTGGTGGTGCTGCGTTATCTATTCGTCATATTACCGGGAAACCTATTAAGTTTATGGGTGTTGGTGAGCGAACTGACGCACTTGAACCTTTCCACCCTGATCGTATCGCCTCACGTATCTTAGGCATGGGTGATGTACTTTCATTAATCGAAGAAGTCGAGATGAAAGTAGATAAAGAGCAGGCAGAAAAAGTAGCGAAAAAAGTATTTAAAGGTGATGGTTTTACACTGGATGATTTTGCTGAACAATTAAAGCAAATGAAAAATATGGGCGGCATGATGTCGATGCTTGATAAACTGCCAGGCATGCAAAACATTCCAGATGCAGTAAAAGGCCAGATGGGCGATAAAACCTTTATTCAAATGGAAGCAATTATTAGCTCTATGACTAAAAAAGAGCGTGCACGCCCAGAGATCATTAAAGGTTCGCGTAAAAAGCGCATTGCAGCGGGGTCGGGTACTCAAGTACAAGAGATCAATAAGCTGCTTAAGCAGTTTACCCAAATGCAAAAAATGATGAAAAAAATGAAAGGCAAAGGTGGCATGCAAAAAATGATGCGTGGCATGAAAGGGATGTTACCACCGGGAATGATGGGCGGCGGTGGCCCGAAATTTTAATAATTTAACCTTTAATATCTCCAATGCGAGATAAAAAGCAATCAATAAAGAGGCAAATTGCCTCTTTATTGTTGAATAAACTATGCACAGAATAGCTTGTTCACATGCTTTTTCTTCTTGGATCACGGTTTAATCTACTAAACTGCCTTTTTGCATCACTTCTTACTTGCATTGTTGCTAAAAACTCGTACAATTCACCGGCTCCCCATACTGGGGAGTAAATCTTATTAATGAAAACAGTCAATCTATTTAGAGGACGGTATGGTAACTATTCGTTTGCAACGTGGTGGCGCTAAAAAACGCCCTTTCTATCAAATTGTGGTTGCGGATAGCCGTTTCTCGCGTGACGGTCGCTTCATCGAGAAAGTAGGTTTCTTTAACCCAATCGCTTCAGGTCAAGAAGAAAAACTTCGTTTAGATTTACCACGTGTTGAGCACTGGTTAGGTCAAGGCGCAGGTCTTTCAGATCGTGTAGCTAAATTAGTTAAAGACGCTCGTAAAGCGGCTTAATAGGCGTAAGTGTAACCATGAGTCAAGAGAACACCTCATCAATAATTGTCGTAGGAAAGCTCGGCGCCCCATATGGTATAAAGGGCTGGCTTAAGGTGCATTCATTTACTGATGATCCCCAAGGGATCTTCGATTTCAGCCCGTGGTTGATAGGGCAGCAAGGTAAATGGCAATCCTTAGAAGTGGTCGACTGGCGTCGCCACAACAAAGGCTTTATCGCTAAGTTTGCGCAAGTAAATGACAGAGACCAAGCAATGGCTTATACCAATGTTGAAATTTCTGTGGATTCAGCGCAGCTACCAGAATTACCGCAAGGTGAATTCTATTGGCGAGATCTCATTGGCATGTCGGTTGTAACTGATAAAGGTTATAACTTAGGCATTGTTGATGACCTTATGGAGACAGGCTCAAATGACGTACTGGTTGTGAAAGCAAACAGTAAAGATGCATTTGGTCAAGCAGAACGTTTAATTCCTTTTTTAACTGATTCAGTTATTCAAGAGGTTAAATATGATGCGAAAGAAATTACTGTAGATTGGGATCCAAGCTTTTAATGAGTCAAACAAGTTCGTTGTGGGTAGGGGTTATCAGCCTTTTCCCGGATATGTTTGATGCAATTACAACGCAAGGTGTAACCGGTCGCGCTGTTAAAAAGGGTTTAATCGACTTTAACTGCTGGAATCCACGAGACTATGCAACTGATAAGCATAGAACCGTAGATGATCGTCCTTACGGGGGCGGGCCCGGCATGTTAATGATGGTTGAGCCGCTTAAACAAGCCATTCTTGAAGCCAAACAGGCTGCAGGGGATGGTGCAAAAGTAATTTATATGTCGCCACAAGGGCGCAAACTAGATCAGCAAGGGGCTAGCGAACTCGCAAGCTCTGAAAAACTGATTTTAATTGCCGGTCGCTATGAAGGTATAGACGAGAGAATAATAGAATCGTACGTTGACGAAGAATGGTCAATTGGTGATTTTATTTTGAGTGGAGGTGAACTACCTGCCATGACATTAATTGACGCAGTAGCTCGATTAGTGCCAGGGGTTTTAGGACACAACCAGTCAGCAGAGCAAGATTCATTTTCGGATGGCTTGCTAGATTGTCCTCACTATACACGGCCAGAAACATTGGACGACAAACAGGTGCCTGCTGTATTACTCAGCGGAAACCACCAAGAGATAGCAAAATGGCGGCTTATGCAGTCATTAGGTAGAACTTGGCTTCGCCGTCCTGACTTGTTGCATAACCTAGCTCTGACTGAGGAGCAAGCGGTATTACTCGCGAAATTTCAGCAAGAGTACCAAAAAGCTTGTGGCTAGAAGACAGTTACACCTAGGAAAGTGAGAAACATAATGGCAAAAGTAAACCAAAATATTATTAAAGCGCTTGAAGAAGAGCAGCTTAAAACAGACGTACCTGCATTCGGCGCTGGTGATACAGTAGTTGTACAGGTAAAAGTAAAAGAAGGTGCTAAAGAGCGTCTACAGGCCTTTGAAGGTGTTGTAATCGCTAAGCGTAATCGTGGTCTTCACTCAGCATTCACAGTTCGTAAAATCTCGAACGGTGAAGGTGTTGAGCGTGTATTCCAAACGCACAGCCCTCTTATTGATAGCGTAACAGTTAAGCGTCGCGGTGCGGTTCGTCGTGCTAAGCTTTACTATCTACGTGAGCGTTCTGGTAAATCTGCACGTATTAGAGAAAAACTTAACTAATACGCGCTGTTTATCAACGCAAAAAAACGGGTTGCAACCTTTGGGTTGCAACCCGTTTTGGTTTTAATGCTATTGCGGTTTTTATATCGCTACATTCAAAAACCAATACACACCTTAACCTGCATGCGTTAAAGTGTGGTTCACTTCAAATCACAATATCTTCTCACTTCTTGCAAAAATGATGTACAAAAATGAATGATAAAACGATAGTTACACACAACGGCAATTTTCACGCAGATGATGTTTTTAGTATCGCTGCACTTAAAATTATTTTTCCTTCTTTTACCCTGATCCGCACACGCGATAATGCGATTATTAATGACGCCGATGTGGTTATTGATGTTGGTGGTCAATATGACCCAGAAACTAACCGGTTTGATCATCATCAGCGTGGCGGTGCTGGCGCTCGTGAAAATGGTATTCCTTTTTCGTCATTTGGCTTGGTGTGGAAAAAATATGGCTTAGCAATATGTGATGATAACCAAGATGTGGCGAATGCGGTGGATGCAGGGCTTGTATCAACTATTGATGCCATTGATTGTGGTCATGTTGAAGGGGTTGCTACAGGCATTAGCTTAAGCCAAACAATTTCTATGTTTAACCCAACATGGGAAGAGGAAAGTGATTTTGATGCTGCTTTTGATCAAGCGGTTGAATTTGCACACACTTTACTGATTCGTTTTGTAGCTTCTGCCCGAGGTGGTTTAAATGCTAAAAAGATTGTTGCTCAAGCAATAAAACAAGCTGATGATCCTCGATTAATCGTATTAGAGCGCTATACTCCGTGGAAAAAAACCGTACATAGTTTATCTGATGAGGCATTATTTGTCGTTTACCCATCTCATTCTGGCAAGTGGATAGTGCAAACGGTGCCTGCAGAATTAGGCTCTTTTGAAGACAGAAAGTCATTACCTGCACCATGGGCAGGATTATCAGACGATGAATTTCAAGCGGTAACTGGTATCGATGATGCTATGTTTTGTCACAATGGCTTATTTATCGCTGGCGCAGAATCATTCGACAGTATTATGTCGCTTGCGGCTATGGCATTAGAATACTAATAGTTCTCCTTAACCGCTCGCCGGTTACTTAATAAAAGTGGCTTTAGCCACTTTTTAAGATTCTCTACTTAACCTGAACCTACGTAAATTCAATGTAGTTAGCGCTGAAATAGCTGCTTGAGATAGATTTATTATCTAGCGTTTAGGTTACTTACTATCGTTTCCACCTTGGTTTTAGTTGAACAACTGATAGTGATCTTTTCAATAATTTGCCTTTTAACCCCTAACGTATCCTGTTAGTATTTATCGTATTGATTAGTTTACTTTTTTGTAAGTTTTAATTTACGATTTTGCTTTTTTGGATGGAATGAGAACGTGGCAGAGATAAGTGATTTAGCGCAGCTAAGAACAAGTATAGATGAATGCGATGCGCAACTGGTTGCCTTACTTGCAAAACGCAATGGTATTACCCAACAAATAGGCGCAATAAAACAACAAACTGGCGCGCCATTACATGCACCCGATCGAGAAGCAGATTTATTAGCTGCACGACGTCAAGAGGCTATTAATCAAGGTGTAAATCCTGATTTAGTCGAAGACATTCTCAGACGCATGATGCGTGAAGCTTATCAAAATCAACAAGCCAAATTAGCCTGTGCCGACCCACAATTATCGCCAATTGTTATTGTTGGTGGTGAAGGGGCAATGGGGCAGTTATTTGCAAAACAATTTCAGCGTTCGGGTTACGAAGTCAAAATTTTAGATAAAGCGCAGCAATCACAGGCAGCGGATATTCTAAAAGGTGCAAAACTGGTGATGATCAGTGTACCAATAAATGCTCTTGAAACAGTTGTTAACGCGCTTCCAAAGCTTGATGATGATTGTTTGCTGGTTGATATTACATCAGTTAAACATGCACCATTAGCTGTGCTTAAAAAAGTACATAGTGGGCCAGTTGTTGGTTTACATCCAATGTTTGGACCTGATATTTCCCATTGGGTGAAACAAACCGTGGTGGTGTGTGAAGGGCGTAGTCATGAGGTGGCACAAGGGTTATTAAAACAGCTACAAATATGGGGTTGTCAGTTGGTTGAACTTGAGGCCAAAAAGCATGACGAAGCAATGCAAATTATTCAGGTTATGCGTCATTTAACCACCTTTGTGTACGGTCAGTTTTTAGCAAAACAGGGACACACACTCGCCGAGCTAAGAAGTTGTTCATCACCTATATATCAGTTAGAGCTAATGATGGTTGGCCGTTTATTTGCGCAATCGCCAGAGTTATACACCGATATTATGCTAGCGCAATTTGATAATGTAGAAAGCTTATTAGCGCAGTATCAGTCTTTGTTTTCGCAAACGCTTGAAAAGCTAAAAGCAGGGGATAAGTCCGCATTAATTGATGCTTTTGCTGATGCAAAATCTTATTTCTCAGATTCAACGGCGCACTTTTTAACCCAAAGCCGTAGTTTATTAAATAAAGCGAATGATGCGAAAGTACTTGATTAAAAAGAATAGCTCCGTGAAAAGAAAAGGGCCGCTAGGCCCTTTTTTAATATTTTGTTAGCTTTCTACGCTCACAGCTTGTAAAGACTCGCTTTGGTAACAACCAAGTACACGAACATATTGAGTGTGCTGTTTGAGCTCCTCCAATGCATGCTTCACTTGGTTATCGATTAAGTTAGCCTCCAAGTCCACATAAAATACTTCTTCCCATGGGTTACCAGGAGTAGGTCGAGATTCTAGTTTCACTAAATTAATATTATGCTGTTTAAAAATCATTAACGCATCGGCAAGCGAACCGGCCTGCTGCTTGGTTGACATAATTAAGCTAGTTTTAGTCGGGATTTGAGTTGATACTTGCAGTGGTTTTCGGGCAACCACAATGAAGCGACTGTGATTTTCTTTTTGATTGGCAAGATTCGCCTTGATCACTTCAAGGCCTACATTTTTCCCTGCTTGCGCAGAGCCGATTGCTGCGCTGTTCGGTGTTTCAAGAGCTGATTTTAATGCACTTGATGTTGAATCGCAGGTTTCATGCTGAAGTTCGCCAAGGCCCTGTAAAAAGCGGCTACACTGGGCAAAGGGTTGCGGATGTGCAAAGACTTTAGTTAATTGGTTCAGCTCAGTTCCTGGGGCTGCTAATAAGCAATGCTCAACGCTATGAGTAACTTCACCGACAATAGAGACTTGTGCATGCTGCAGCAAATCAAATACTTCATTAATACTACCTGAGCTAGTGTTTTCGATAGGCAGTAAGCCAAAGTCGGCTTGACCTTTTTCTACTTTACCAGTGATTTCTTCAAATGAGGTACAACCAATTTCAACTAATTTACCCGGGCGACGGCTAAAATATTTATGACATGCAAGCTGACTATAAGAGCCTTGACCGCCTAAATACGTTACGCGATGGGTTTCGCTCAGTGCATCGGGGTTTAAATTCTTTTGAAGCATGGCTTGTTGATGCAATACTGAGTCTTCTAATATCGTTTGAAACACGTTGTTAACGTAGTAAGCGTCAAGCCCTAACGATTTGCCATAGCCTATAAGTTTTTCGAGCAAAGCCAGTTCACGGGCCTCATCACGAATGGGTTTATTATTTGCAATTTTATATTCAACTACGCCATGACTAATGCGGCGTCGCTTTGCTAGTAAAACAAGTAAATCGGAGTCGATTTCATTTATATCGTGCCTGAGAGTATCAAGTACATCGTTGCTCATTTGGTTTTCCTCATTCCAAAAATATCACTGATTTTGCAGTGAAAATAAAAAAGCCTCCCAGTTGGGAGGCTTTACTATTCGATTGATTTTATCTCACAAACAGGGAAGCCTCTTCTATATAAAGAAGCTAAAAAAAGAAAAAAAGGCGTGTGAGTAATTTATATTCATACCCTTAATGTATGAAGTGTCACTCCCAATGTCAACAAGCACTTACCTGACGCGGCTTTTTTACCTAATATGTGTACAAAAGGTGTTGTTTTTTAAAAGTTTATAAATAATTTATAATTCTGATTTAAGTTCTGGTATATTTCTATTACTTGAAAAAATAATAATTATAAATAAGGTTGGCTTTTTGTGTATCGACGCCCTCCATCTCGATTTGGCATAAACTCACTTAGTGTAAAGTTATCATTGTTGATCTCTGGTATCTGTTTAGTGGCTGGCATTTGTGCGGCTGCATTAATGCTCAAGTCAGAAGAAAAACAGCTTGTTTTTGAAGAGCATGAGGTATTAAAGCAATCAAATGAATTATTAATAAACCAGTTTAATAACCTGATAGCCACCAAAGTTAAAATAGCAGAGCAAGCTAATATTGTTGTTAGCGAGCAGTTATTTGAGGGGCAGTTGTCATTTAAAAATAATACTGCACCGACAATGCAGCTCACCAATGATGGCTCAGTGCGCAGTGCATCACCGGATGGGCTATCAGCCGCGTTTATCCCTCAAACTGCATATTCTCCTTTTTATAAACAGCTAATTGCTGATTCTGAATCCCTTTGGAAAGTTATTTCTCCTACGTTAATTCAAGATTTCTATAATTTTTATCTTATAACTG
The DNA here is from genome assembly GCF_005887175.1 of Pseudoalteromonas sp. S1612. Classification (GTDB taxonomy): domain Bacteria; phylum Pseudomonadota; class Gammaproteobacteria; order Enterobacterales; family Alteromonadaceae; genus Pseudoalteromonas; species Pseudoalteromonas undina. Next base: position 214,661 of record NZ_PNDH01000008.1, read on the forward strand.
AAGATAACTTTATTCGTGTCGCACCGCCAAACTGGGCGCTTAATGTGCCTGGAAATTATACATTCAACCAAAGTGATAGCTTCAATTATGCGAAGTCTTTAACTAACCCACAACGAGAGCCTCAATGGTCAAAAGTTTACTATGATGAAGTTTGGAATAAATGGGTAGTCAGTTTAATTGTTCCCATTTATCAAGATGATGAGTTTTTAGGGGTTACCGGTAGCGATATTTCACTAAACTCACTCATATCGCAATTACCCGTCGGTGGAAAGGAAAAACACTTAGTTGTGTTTGATAAACAAGGACAGCTATTAGCACATCCGAACTTAACCTCTGAAAATTATAAAGAGTACGGAGAGGCAGGCAAAAAGCTATTACCAGATGACTTTATTTCTCCAGAACTAAAGCGCGTTATTGATAACGCAGGGCAAATACAATTACCAGAATATGCCGATTCATTTTCATTAAATGATGAAGACTACATTATAAATATCCATAAAGTTGAAGGTGTAAACTGGTATGTGGGTGTATATAAAAAGCGCTCCTCAACGTTATCGGCATTGAAAGACTTAAAGCTTAAGTTTTTTGGCCTATTTATTCTGTATGCCATTTTAGTTGCTTTATTATTACACCAAGCACTTTACCAATTGGTATTAAGACGCTTACATTCATTGGTTTATGCAGTTACTAACTTTGGTAAAGGCCAGTTAGAGATTGAGTTTCCAAAAGAAAATAAAGATGAAATTGGTACGCTTAATGGTTCATTCAAAGATATGACCATTGAAATTCGCAAACTCATTGACGGCTTAAACCAGCGCATAATAGAAAAAGAAATCGCAGAGAAAGCTGCAAATCGCTTGTCTAAAGCGGTTGCGTTCTCGGGTACAGGGGTGGTGATCACCGATGAAAATTTTGTCATTGAATACGTTAATCCAAAAATGTTAGAGATGACTGATTTTGTCGAAAATGATTTCTTGCGTCAGCCATTACTGACAATTATTGCCAATGAAATGACCATGTTGGTAGAGGATATTGACATTGATTTGCGTAATCGTAATTACTGGCGAGGAGATACGCTTATTGAAGCGCAAAACAAGTCGCCAATATGGGTATCGCTTAGTGTGTCACCTATTCGAGAAGACGGTGGTAAAATAACCAGTTACGTGGCATCAGCGCAAGATATTTCGTTTGTGAAAGAAAGCCAACGAAAAATGGAACAGCTCGCTTACTTTGACACACTAACCGGGCTTGCTAACCGTACATTCTTTAGAATGCAGCTCAGGAAGTCGATGGCGCTTGCTGAGAGAGGGCGTTACTCGTTTGCTTTATTTTATTTTGATCTGGATGAATTTAAGCGTATTAACGATACTTTAGGTCATGATGCGGGTGATCAGCTGTTAGTTGAAGTGGCAACACGCTTAAAACAGCGCTTACGAGCAGAAGATACCATAGCCCGTTTAGGTGGGGATGAATTTGCTGTTTTACTCAGTGGTATTGAACATCAAAAAGAAGCATCTGAAGTCGCTGACACCATACAAAAGACCTTAAACCAGCCGATAAAACTTGGCAGCAATGAAGTAATTGTCAGTGCAAGTATTGGGATCACCTTAGCACCATTTGATAGCCTAGAAGAAGATCAGTTACTAAAGCATGCCGACTTAGCCATGTATGAGGCCAAAGCCAAAGGGCGTAACACTTTCCATTTTTATAGCCAAGATCTAAATGCGGCAGCTAATGAACGATTATTCCTAGAAAATGAATTGCGTCATGCGATTAAAGAAAAGCAACTCACGCTACATTACCAGCCACAAGTTGATTGTCGCGATAATAGCGTGGTGGGATATGAAGCATTACTTCGTTGGTTCCATCCTACGCAAGGGTTTATTCCTCCGACTAAGTTTATTCCGATAGCTGAGGCAACGGGTTTAATTGTAGAGCTCGGTAAATGGGTGCTACAACAAGCGTGTGAGTTTACGAAGCGACTAGAACAACAAGGTAGAGCAAGTAATATGTCGATCAATCTGTCAGCAAGACAGTTTAAAGACGCAAGCTTAGTGCCTATGCTGAAAAAAATAATTATCGAGACGCAGATTAATGCTAAAAGTCTGCATCTTGAATTAACCGAAAGCATGCTGATGGGGAATGTTGAAGCAGCTATTGATCAGTTACATCAACTTAAAAAGTTGGGTATCTCAATTTCTATTGATGACTTTGGTACGGGTTATTCTTCACTGAGTTATCTTAAGCGTTTCCCTGTCGATATTCTTAAAATTGACCGCTCGTTTGTCAAAGATATACCTGAGGATGATAACGACATGGAGATCACTGCGGCCATTATTGCTATGGCACAAAAGCTGAAGCTTGATGTAGTTGCCGAAGGGGTCGAAACAATCGAGCAAGTTGAGTTTTTACAAAATAATAATTGTTTTATTGTTCAAGGCTATTATTTTAGTAAGCCAGTGGCTGAGGATGATATTCCCACATTATTTGATCAATTAGCAGCGCTAAAAATTATTAAATAAGCAAGAATTGCGGGTTAACCACCCGCAATTTTTACTTTAAATTTTAATCCCTCTAAAATCGCTTTTAATTTGTCGCGATCATCACCTTGTACTTCAATAACACCTTCTTTTACTGCGCCCCCTTGGCCCATCTTACTTTTTATTGTTTTTGCTAACTTTTTCAAATCATGCTGTTGTGGATCAAGACCAACAACCAGCATTACACCTTTACCTTTTCGGCCTTTGGTTTGACGTTCTATGCGAATTGACCCGTCTTTAAATAGTTTTACATCCAGTTCTTTTTCTGGCTTTGGCTGATCAATTCGCCCTGTTGCTGTTGAATACACTAAGTGACTATCACTCATAATTAACCTACTTAAGATTGAATATAATAATGCGGCAAATAATAACAAATTTGTGAAGCAAAGGCGTAATTTTTGCACCTAAGCTGAACACCTTTTAATGCCCCCAAAGATAAAGCAACCAGTTTAAATACCGCAATTATATCTATGAATAAAAGTGTTTAAAGATTTTAAAAAAGCGCTTTAAATTGGCTAGCACTATAAAAACATCCATGCTACTATTTCGGCATTGTAGATGTGTGGACGTCCAAATGGTTAATTCTTACTTAGAGTATGCTCAACTTAATGTTGAGCCACAGTTAATTCACGCTGAGCTAAAAAAGCTTGAGCAATACCTAAATAAAAATGCTGCACCAGCCGTGCGTTGGGAATACCAAATTCCTGAGCTAGGTGAAGGTGGGGCATGTAGTTTATTTGGTTACCTACAGGATGAGCCGTTTAAACTAAGCGATTATGTCAGCCAAAGTACGCAAACAACTGAAAAATTAGCGCAACTTCAATTGATTGTTGACTACGTCATTGAAAACACAAAGCTTGATTGGTATGGCATTTATCAGAATACCCACACCAATGAAGGGGAGCAGTTATTAAAGCTGACTTATTTTGGTGCGCCGAGTCGTCCTTTATTTCCGCTTACTGCTGAATTTGCGACTGCCAGCAATAACGTTCAGGTAGCGTTTAGTGGTAAAGGACGCGTTATCAATAACGTTGAGCAATATTTGGCAGCAGGCGGTGAATATTACACCTGCGATCCGAAAGTAAAAGCAGAAGCCTGTTTACCGCTATTTAATGCACAACAGCAATGTATAGGTATTGTTGATGGTGAAGCTTTTAACACTGATTTTTTTGATAAAGCGACGCTCGCGTTATTAATAGCGTGCTGTATTAAAATTCCTCACTTTTTAGTGTAAATAACACTAGTCAATCAAGTGAGTTTTTATGTTAAGCTTAGCGCAACAGCTAACCCCTAAATAACGAAGAGATAGCCAATGTTCTCAGTATTAAAACCATTACCAACAGACCCTATTCTTGGCCTTATGGCGGCCTACAAGCAAGATACTAACCCAAATAAGATTGACTTAGGGGTTGGTGTATATAAAGACGAGCAGGGGAATACCCCGGTATTAAAGTCAGTAAAAAAAGCAGAAGCGTTTCGTTTAGAAAATGAAATGAGCAAATCTTACATTGGGCTTGCTGGTAACTTAGATTACTGTCAACAAATGGAAAATCTTCTTCTTGGTGAGCACCCGGCATTATTAGCTAATCGCGTACGCACAGCACAAGCACCTGGTGGTACAGGCGCACTTCGTGTTGCAGCAGAATTTATTGTACGTTGTAATCCAGGCGCTACTGTATGGGTTACTAACCCAACGTGGGCTAACCACATTAGCTTATTTGAAGCTGCAGGCTTAACGGTAAAAGAATACCCATACTACGACTACGAAAACAAAGATTTATTGTTTGATGAAATGGTTGAAACACTAACACAGGTGCCTAAGGGCGATGTGGTGTTATTACATGCATGTTGTCACAACCCAAGTGGTATGGATTTAAACGAAACACAATGGAATACTATTGCTGAACTTGCAAAAGATGTGGGTTTTACGCCATTAATTGATATTGCATATCAAGGTTTTGGCTCTTCTTTAGAAGAAGATGCGAATGGTTTACGTATTTTAGCCAATGCGGTTGAAGAGTTGATCATTTGTTCATCATGTTCTAAAAACTTCGGCTTATACCGTGAGCGTATTGGTGCCTGTTCAATCATTGCAAAAGACAGTGCAACAGCTGATATTTCAAACTCGGTGTTATTAAGTGTGGTACGTAGCATTTATTCAATGCCGCCAGCGCATGGTGCAGACATCGTAAACACTATTTTAAGCAGCACAGAGTTAACGCAGCTATGGCACAGTGAACTTGATGAAATGCGTAACCGTATTAATGGGTTACGTAGTTTAATTAAAGACAGCCTGGCAGCGAAAGACATTGCTCAAGACTTCTCGTTTATTGACCGCCAACACGGTATGTTCTCTTTCTTAGGTATTAATAAAGAGCAAATCGAGCGCTTGCAAAAAGAATACGGTATTTACATTGTCGGTTCTAGCCGTGTTAATGTAGCAGGTATTAGCCAAGCAAATATCAACTACTTTGCTAACGCAGTTGCTGATGTTTGTAAGTAATCAGTAAGCAGCTTTGGCTTTTAAATAATAAAAAAACCGCACACTCGTTGCGGTTTTTTATTGTTTCTATAATGGCTTAAAGCCAGCGAATAGCACCTGAAATACGTTCATTATACATATCAACTGGTGAGCCAAGGCTTGCAATTAGCACGGTATCGGCCTGTTTGCCACGATTTATATGGCCAGCATAGCGAGAGTCATTAAAATCATCAGAGCCAATTTCAAAGATTTGATTATCGCTTGGCACAATAAACACGGTCATAGGCCCAAAGTCAGACTCAAACACTAAATGAATACCTTTCTCACCTTGAAAATCGCAAAAGTTAACATAAGTCACTTTGCCAGGTAAATCACTAATATGGCCGCCAAGTAAAGCCAGCTTTTCATTGACAGTTTGGATGCTAATTTGTTGAGTTTTATTTAACGCATAAATTTCATGGTAAACATGGGCTAGTGCATGCTCACCAGCCGTTTGATTAATACTTTGTTCTTCGCTAAACATAAACGCACTAACTGCAATCACAAACGAAGCTGCCAAAGCCAAATGCATTCGGTCGAACTTAAACCATGAGCGTGCACTAACCACGTTATCCTTTTGCTCAAGTTCATCTGTTCTAGCTTTTTCTTTTAACGAGGTGTTTAAAATAATTCGTTCAGCAAGATTGTCAGGTACAGTAATATCAAGCGCGTCGTCGAGTTGTTTATCGAATGCTTTGCTTTCATTTAAAAATTGTTGTCTGTCGGCACTGCTGTTTGCAAATTCCTGAAGCTCTTTGTCCAGCTCATTTGGCTGCGCAATCGTACGGCGACGAAACTCAAGTTCATCCATTATTTTGATGCTCCTTTAAGTTGTTCATCATCACGGCTTAATGCCTCTTTAAGTTGATTTTTTGCTCGGAATAAACGTGTCATAACAGTATTTTTATTTAGATTTAGTATATCTGCAATTTCATCTCCGGTGCAGCCCATTACCACCTGTAGCAACAGCGGCTCCTTGTAGTCATCAGCCAATAAAGAAATTTGTCGCTGAATAACGGTTTGTTCCATTGCTGTATCTAAACTATGGCTGGTTTGATCCACCAATGTGTCGTTATCTACATCACTGTAATCAAATTGCTTGCGCTCAAAGCGTCTGGCATTCTCACGCCTTAAAATGGTCAGCAACCATGGCTTAGCTGCTTTTTGGTCGAGTAACGAATCAAGCGAGCGCCATGCACGCAAAAAGGTTTCTTGCACTAAGTCATCAGCAATAGTCGGATCGTTACATAACCAGTAAGCAAAGCGATAGAGTTCCTTATGATAAACATGAACCAAGGCTTCATAGCGTTGTTGTTTTTCAGCCATATTAATTAAGACCCGATCATTCGATTTTTTATTTCCAAACATAAGCACTTTTTAATTAAAATTATTATAGGCCAAAAAAGTAACTAAGATTCTTATTAAGAATATAGCTCTTTTAACGCAGATGATGACTTAGCTGTGTGCGATTGATGTTTTTTTAATAAACTAACAATCGCTTCTAAATCAGTGCTAGCCGATTGGTTACCGTACAACTGTGCTTGTAAATTATTTACCTGCGCAGTGAACTGCGAGTTGTTTATCATAGCGCATAAATGGGTGAGAGCTCCTACCTTTTTATCTGTTCGAGTTAGCGCGTATAGATTAAGTGCATCGTAAAATGCTTTATTATCATGGCTTTTAGCAAGTATTTGCAGTGTTTTTAAATCTGCTTGCTGATTGCCTCTATGATTTGCTTGCGTCGTTTGTTGCACTTCTTTAGCTGAGCGTTTCATAAAGTAAAGAACCAGGGTCACAATCCATAATATGTAACCTAATACGGCTACAATAATAAGCCATAGAGGCGTACTAGTGTGGCGTTGCACGCTGAGCGCTTGCTGCGTTGGCTCTGCATCCGTGTTGTTTAAAGTACTTTCAACGGGTGTATTTAGTGAGTTTGCTGGCGCTGTGGTACTTGGTGTTACCGTAATTGTGCGCTCTGGTAAAGTTGCGTAACTAATTCGGTTCATTTTGGTGTTATACCAAGGCAGGGTAATTTCAGGCAATGTATAAGTACCTGGTGTTTGTGGTAGTAGCGCAAATGAGGCGCTTTGCTGTGATACCACTCGACCATCGCGTACTGCATTATTAGTCTCTTTTTCATCTGGGTAGCTGCGAATACCATCTATAGTAGGCATATCAATTTCGGGTAGTTGCTCCTTAGTAACCCCTAATGCGGTAAGCATAATAGTGCGTGTTATTGGCGTGCCGGCCTCAACAGTATTATCGTCTGGTTGCCATTGCTCGGTTAGACTTACTAATTCACTGGGTAACCAATCACCTTGATAATTCTCAGGGATGGGTTTGATTTCAATCTGTTGTTCATCGCCGAGTGCCGACACCTCTAGTTGGCGATAGTTTTGTTGAACACGCCCTTGAAAAACCGGTGCTTCAATGGTGTATGCACCACTTTTTTGCGGCTGAATTAAATAATTACGGGTGATCACTAAATAACGTTTACCGTTAACCAGTTCATAATCTTCACTTTGCTTACCTAGCTGGGTGAGTTGAGCATCTTCCATGCTTGGCGTGCTTAAGCTGCCATCAAGTAGCTCTTTAGCTAAGTAAAGTTTAATGGTGTAAACGCCAGCCTCTTGCACAAATAAGCTGTTATTTGTAAGCGAGCTTTTTAAAAATATATCATCATTTTTGCCCGCATCGCTGCTTCGCTCTTTAACCGACAAGTTTATCGGTTGAGAGCTGAGCCCTGCAACACTAAAAGAAGGAATTGTGTATTCGCCGGCTTTGCGAGTCATTAACTTAACAGACCACGATGTTTGTTTTTTAATGCTGCCGTTAATAATGTTGGTGCGGCTACTTAAGCTCATAGGGCCGACTACGAAATCCTTTAACAGCGCTGAAGTATCGGGTTGTTGCCCTTTGATTGAATCATCAACGCTAATATTGAGCATAAAAAACTCACCTGCCAGTACCGGGTTTTTATCTACGCTTGCCTCTAATGAAGTGGCGGCCATTAATGGCATGGCAGTTAATAGCAATAAACAGCAAAATAATCGCATTACCATGATTTTTCTACTCCTGTTGGACGGCGTTGATATTGTCTTTTTTGGGCTTCTAATTGCATTTTGTTTCTTAATAAAATAGCGGGATCGTCGGGCACTTTTCTTAGTAACTGATTTAGTTGCTGTGCTTTCTCTTTTTCTTCATTAGTGAGTTCAGCCGCCTGTGCTTGCATAGCTTGTTGTTGTGCTTGCTGCTTCTGCTCATCTGATGGCGGTTGCTCATTCATTTGATTGGGTTGACTCTGTTGCTCGTCTTGCTGAGGCTTACTATCGTCGTCTTTGTTCTCGTCTTGTTGGTTTTGTGATTGAGCTTGCATGTCAGGCTGATTTTGTTCATCTGACTGCTCGCCAGATTGGCTTTGTTGATCTTTTGATTGCTCCGAGGGCTCACCCGATTGCTGCTCTTCACTGTTTTGACTGTTATCTTCGTTTTTATCTGCGTTATTTTTATCGCCATTTTTTTGCTGATCTTGTTTTGATTTATCTGCATCATCTTGACTTTGATCATCTTGATTTTGCGAATCATTACCTTGTTGGTTTTCTTGGTCTTGCTGTTGCTTAAGTAACTGCTCAACTAACGCTTGGTTATCGGCTGCTTGGGTAAAATCAGACTGCAGTGATTGCGCTTGTTTGTAAGCGTTTATAGCAGCCTCTAATTGTCCGGCTTTAGCCAGTGCATTACCGTAATTGTAATAACCAGTAGCTGATTTATCTTGACTAAATTCGTTCAGAGCGCCTTCAAACTGACCTTGCTGATAAAGTGCAGCGCCTTTGAGAGCGTTGGACTTCGCTTGCGCTGCTTGTTGGTACTCTTGGTTGTTGTAAGCTTCTAATGCACGCTGATCGGTATTTTTAAATAGCGTTGGTAACTCTACTGCATGGGCATTTTGCTGAGGTATAAAGCTTAGCAATAGCACCGCACCAATAAACGCAGAGCGCCTAAATAAGTATAGAGCTAAGGGCAGTAAAATAAGCAAGCCATAAATGCCAGCATCGATTCGCCACAAGGCTAAATTTGGTTTTTCACTTTTTAGTATTTCACTGTTTGCTTGCGGTGAAAAAATGGCAATATCGCTATTACTTGGTTGATAATTAGCGTATTGGCCGCCACTATTCTTTGCTATTCCTTTGAGTAAAGAACCATTGAGTGTAGGCACTACAATTTGGCCGTAATTATCTTTTAAAAATCCGCCTTCAGGTAACTTTATTGGTGCACCTTGCTCAGTGCCAATACCGTAAATATTAAGTCGATACTGGCTACTGTTAGTAAAACCACTTATATCACTTTGCTGTTGTTGTTCAATACCATCGGTGATCAAAATAATATCACCATCTAGGTAGCCTGCTTGAGTGAGCAGCTCTTGCGCCATGTCTAAACCTGCCAGCACGTTGGAGCCTTTATCAGGCATAATTTCAGGGCTCAAACTAGGAATAAGATTAGCAAGGGTGGTTGCATCATTGGTCAGTGGAGAAATGGTATAGGCAGTGCCTGCGTAGGCTACTAATGCAGTATCACCTTCTTTAAATAACTCAATCATATCGAGGGCTTTAAAGCGAGATTGCATTAATCGATTAGGAGCAATGTCGGTGCTATACATAGAGTACGACATATCCATTACAATAACGCGGGCACTTTTGCTTTGAAATACAGGGACTTGCTTTTCCTCAAAACTCGGGCCTGCACTAAATATAATGGATAAACTGCAAAATAACGCAACTAGCCACAGCGGCTGACGAGCCTGATTATTTGATTCACTCATAACAAATTGTGCTAAATGTGGCGCAATGAGTGGCGCCGATTGGGCTTTTTTCTTTTTAAGCATGGCAATAAAAAACAGCCCTAGCGCAGGGAGTAGCAGCCATAAAATAGCGGGGCGAATAAACTCAAAATCCATTAGCTTGGCTCCTTCAATGCACGTACTGTTTTTAAAAATGCCATTGCACTTATTAATAGAATGGCCAGTAATAACGGATAATAAAACAAGGCTGTTTGCGGGCGAAAGGTCTGCTCATCGGCACTAATTGGCTCGAGTTTATCAAGCTCTGCATAGATCTGTTGCAACCCAGCGACATCTTTGGCTCTAAAGTACAGACCCCCTGTTTGTTCGGCAATATTTTTCAGTAAACTCTCATCTAAATTGCTGCCCCCAGAGCCCATATTAAATAAACTAAAGCCACGAGGGTTATCTGAGCCGACTCCGATGGTGTACACTTTTATGCCTTCTTCACGAGCTAGTAATAGGGCATCTTCGGGGTCAAGGTTTCCTGCGGTGTTTTGTCCATCTGTTAGTAACACCACAATACGATTACTTTCTTTTTTACTAGCAAAGCGTTTAACCGATAAACCTAAAGCGTCACCAATAGCCGTGGCACGTCCTACTAAACCTATTTGTGCTTCAGTAAGCATTTTGCTGACGGTTTTTACATCACGGGTGAGAGGCGTTTGCAAAAACGCGGTATCACCAAACAATATTAGCCCAAGTCTGTCGCCTTGACGCTGCTCTATAAAATCGCTAAGCACTGCTTTAACCATAGTTAAACGGTCAACATATTGGCCATTATAAGCCATGTCTTGTTCTGTCATTGAGCCCGATAAATCCACAGCGAGCATAATGTCGCGACCTTCATTAGGCAGCGATATAGGCTCATCTAACCAAGTAGGGTTAGCCGATGCTGTTACTAATAATGCCCATAGCAACCATTCAAGAGTGTTTAACTTACGTGCACTGGGCTCTACATGTTGATTATTTAAATTATGCGATGCAAAACTTGGGATGCGTAAAAGTGTCGTTGCATCACTTGCTGCGGGTTTTAATAGCAGTAACGTTAAAGGAAGCGGCAGTAATAAAAACAGCCATGGCCAGCTAAATTCAAACATGCAGTGGCTCCTTTAGCTTAAATTGTTTAATAGCTTGGCGAAACTTATCACTGAGTGCCGGTTGTGTTTGTGCTGTGCTATATAGGCCTGAAATTTCATCTTCATTAAAACCAATTGCAGCAAGTTGACTTAGGGTTTTACACCAGTTAGCTGTGGATTGCGCTGCTAAGCGTGGATCGTAATAGGTGATCACTAAACGCTTTAAAATAATATGCAATTGCTGCGCTGATTGTTGTTGATTTGCTAATTTAATCGCCTTACGTTTTGGTTTTTTAAATTGATAGTTTTTGTACATAATTATAATTAAGCCACACACTAAGCACAGTGCAATGCTAATAACTACCCACCAAGCAGGGGCTAACGGCCACCAGTCAACGTGAGAGGGAGCAATAATATCGTGAAGGCCATCAAGTGGAGAGGTTTGCATGATTTATCTTCTCACTAATTGCAGTTCCAGCGCAGTGGCTGCATCGAATGATAATAGGTTAAGCCCAGATTTTGTTAAACGATTAATACGCGCGCTAAATGCGTGCTCGGCATTTTTGGCAAATCGTTCTCTAAAACTGTTATCCATCAAAGGGAGGGCAAACTGCTGATTATTAGCACTTACCGTAACCGCTTGTTGGAAAGCAGGTAACTTATGCTCGAAGGGGTCGCTAATATGGCAGCCTATTAACTCACAGTGCCGCGCAAGTAATTCGAGTTGTTTAAAGCTGGCGTCATCTAAGGCGTTAAAATCGGATACGATATAAACCAAACTACCGGGTTTAGCTAAGTGATTTAAACGCTTAAGGTTGTCACTAAAGTTATTACTGGCAGGTTTATCAATATTTTCAAGTGCCTGCTGATGGGCGTCGCATAAATTATGACACAGCTTTAACACGGCCTTTTCACGGGCACTAGGTTTAAGCTCTAAATGCGAGTGCTGATTAAACACAATACCGCCAATTCTATCGCCACGTTGGCAAGCAGACCATGCAACTAAGGCGCTAATATGTGCAGCTTGCACCGACTTTAATAATAATTGAGAGCCAAATAACATGGAGTTTGAAAAGTCGGTAAATACAAATACCGGGCGTTCTTTTTCTTCTTGAAAAAGTTTGGTGTGGGTTTCACCGGTACGAGCCGTGACCCGCCAATCAATAGAGCGTATGTCATCACCGTGTTGGTAATGGCGCACTTCGGCAAACTCCATGCCACGGCCTTTATGCGGCGCCAGATATTGCCCCGCTAAGGTATTTTTTATTCTAACTTTAGGTGCCAGCTCAAGCAGTTGCGCTTTTGCTTTATAATACATCAGCTCTTTAAGCGATAAATTAACACCATGGCTATGACTTAATTTAAGCCATGCCTGAGAATCAAAGTGTGTTTGCATAACTTAAGGTACAGCAACTAGTTCAACAATACGGCTAATAACCTGATCTTTTGTAATACCATCGGCCTGTGCTTCGTAACTTAAAATAATACGATGGCGTAATACATTATGTACCACAGCTTGAATATCGTCAGGCGATACAAAATCACGACCACTTAACCACGCATGAGCGCGGGCACATTTATCTAAAGCAATGGTGGCACGTGGGCTGGCGCCGTATTCAATCCAGCGGCCAAGTTGCTCATCTAAGTTTGCGCCTTCTCGAGTAGCAATAATCAACTGAACTAAGTATTGCTCTAGTGGCTCTGCTAAATACAGACCCAAAATCGCTTTTCTAGCGGCAAACAGCTCTGCTTGCGAAATTTGCTCAAGCACTGGGGCTTCATCATTAAGTGCTTCACCACGGGTTAGGCGTAAAATATCAAGCTCGTGCTCAGCCCCTGGATAATTAATACTTAAATGTAATAAAAAACGGTCTAATTGCGCCTCAGGTAGTGGGTAGGTCCCTTCTTGCTCAAGCGGATTTTGTGTTGCCATCACTAAAAACAGGTCACTAAGTGGATACGTATTTTTGCCCACAGTAACTTGGCGCTCGGCCATTGCTTCTAATAAAGCCGATTGTACTTTTGCTGGTGCTCGGTTTATTTCATCCGCTAATATGAGGTTATGAAATAAAGGGCCTTTTTCAAACACAAACTCACTGGTTTGTTGACGATAAATATCAGTGCCGGTTACATCGGCAGGTAATAAGTCTGGGGTAAACTGAACACGCTGAAACGAGCCTTCAATACCTTTTGCTAAAGCATTAACCGCTCGCGTTTTTGCAAGCCCCGGAGGGCCTTCAACAAGTAAATGACCATCGGCTAATATAGCAATTAAGAGTGCTTGAGTGAGCGCTGGCTGGCCAATAATTTGGGTGTCTAAATACGTTTTTAAGTTTGAAAATGCGTTAGCTGCCATAATAAGTGGACTGTCCTCGTCAGCTTAAATAATACCTAAAGTGGTTAGGTAACAAATACTGAGCTAGTTATAAGGTTTATAAGTGGATAACTCAAGAGTTAGACTGATTTTTTGAAAATAGTTCGTTATTTTTTAACGCTTTTTAGCCTAACACAAAACTTTGTAAAACCTGCTAAAAAAGCCTATTGTATTACCCTTACACAATGTATGTAGTGATTTACAATGGCGCTTTATGATTAATTTACGTTTATCTATTGGCTTTATCACACGGGTTGTTTAGAATCGAGGAAAACATACAGGTCTGACCTGTCAGCGGGAGAGAATAATAAATGTCTGAGCAAAACATACTTAAAACACCAAAAGGCGACCGTATTGCCATTGTAAGCGGCCTACGTACTCCTTTTGCTAAGCAAGCAACTGCGTTTCACCATGTACCAGCATTGGATATGGGTAAGCTAGTAGTTAATGAAATGCTTGAGCGATTAAATTTCGACAAGTCAGAAATCGATCAACTGGTTTTTGGTCAAGTAGTACAAATGCCAGAAGCGCCAAATATTGCACGTGAAATTGTATTAGGTACAGGTATGCCAGTGGGCGTTGATGCATATTCAGTGTCACGTGCGTGTGCAACTAGCTTTCAAGCAATTGCAAATGTTGCCGAATCTATTATGGCAGGCTCTGTAAACGTGGGTATTGCTGGTGGTGCCGATTCATCGTCTGTATTGCCAATTGGTGTAAGTAAAAAATTAGCCGGCAGTTTAGTCGATTTAAACAAAGCCCGTACGCTTGGTCAGCGTTTAAAAATATTCTCAAAACTACGTTTAAAAGATTTATTACCAGTACCGCCAGCGGTTGCTGAGTACTCAACGGGTTTATCAATGGGACAAACAGCTGAGCAAATGGCTAAAACCCATAATATTAGCCGTGAAGATCAAGATGCTTTAGCACATCGTTCTCACTCATTAGCAACTCAAGCTTGGGCCGATGGCAAGTTAAAAGATGAAGTAATGACGGCGCACTTACCGCCTTATAAAAGCTTTATTGAAGAAGATAACAATATTCGTAAAAACTCAACGGTTGAAGGTTATGCCAAGCTTAAACCCGTATTTGACCGTCAGCACGGCTCTGTGACTGCCGCTAATGCAACCCCATTAACCGATGGCGCAGCTGCAGTGTTAATGATGAGCGAAAGCAAAGCCAAAGCATTGGGTTACGAAATTTTAGGCTACGTACGCAGTTTTGCGTTTTCAGCCATAGGCGTAGAAAAAGACATGCTAATGGGGCCAGCTCACTCAACGCCAATCGCGCTTGATAGAGCAGGTATTACGTTAGCTGATTTAGACCTTATTGAAATGCATGAAGCGTTTGCATCGCAAACCTTAGCGAATATGAAAATGTTTGCTTCAGATAAATTTGCACAAGAGCACTTAGGGCGTAATAAAGCCATAGGTGAAATTAACATGGATAAGTTTAACGTTAACGGCGGTTCACTCGCTTATGGTCACCCATTTGCGGCAACCGGCGCGCGTTTAATTACACAAAGCTTATACGAGCTTAAGCGTCGTGGCGGTGGTTTAGCGTTAACGACTGCCTGTGCTGCGGGTGGTTTAGGTGCAGCCTTTGTATTGGAGAGTGCGTAATGACAGATTCAGTATTTAATTTAACGGTTGATGATAACAAAATAGCCGTGGTAACCATTGATGTGCCGGGTGAAAAAATGAATACCCTGCGTGACAGCTTTGCTGATGATTTAAAAGCATTATTAGCACAAGCTAAAGAGCATGCAGTGAAAGGTATGGTATTTATTAGTGGCAAAAGTGATAACTTCATTGCCGGTGCTGATGTGAAAATGCTAGACAGCGTTGAAAAACGCGAAGATGCATTAGCTATCAGCGAATTATGCCATCAAGCATTTTTTGATATGAAAAAACTACCGTATACCACGGTTAGTGCTATTCACGGCGCTGCTTTAGGTGGTGGTTTAGAGTTTGCTTTAGCATGTGATTATCGCGTTGGTACAGATAGCAATTTAACTAAAATTGGTTTACCAGAAGTACAACTAGGTTTATTGCCTGGCGGTGGTGGTACACAACGCTTAACTAAAATCGTGGGTATTCAAAAAGCCCTTGAGTGGATGCTAACTGGTAAGCAAATTCGTCCAAAACAAGCTAAAAAAGCCGGTGTATTGGATGATTGTGTTCCACAAAGCGTACTGCTAAAAGTGGCCAAAGAGTTTGCTGCGAAGAAAAAGCCACAAGCTAAAGAGCCTAAACTTGATAAGATCAGTAAGCTATTAGAATCAAACCCGTTTGGTCGTAACTTTATCTTTAAAAAAGCTAAAGAAAACGTACTTAAAAAAACCGGTGGTCACTACCCAGCGCCGCTTGCGATTATTAAAGCGGTTCGTGCAAGCGTAGAGCTTGATGAAATGAAAGCGTATAAAACCGAAGCCGAAGGCTTTGCTACGTTAGTAATGAGTGATGAGTCTAAAGCACTTCGCGGTATTTTCTTTGCAACCACTGAAATGAAAAAAGAATGGCGCAACGATGACGCTCCTGCGATTAGTAAAACTGCTGTGTTAGGTGGCGGATTAATGGGCGCAGGTATTGCCCATGTAAGTGCGGTTAAGGCTAAATTGCCGGTACGTATTAAAGATGTGGCAGAGCAGGGCATAAGTAATGCCATGAACTACACATACAAAATCTTAGATAAACGCCTTAAGCGCCGCATTATGTCTAAAGCTGATATGCAGTTAACCATGAACCGCATTACTGGCACTACGGATTACAGCGGCTTTAAGCACATAGATTTAGTGATAGAAGCGGTATTTGAAGATTTAGAGCTTAAGCAAGGTATGGTTGCTGATGTTGAGCAGCAATGCCAAGCGAATACTATTTTTGCAAGTAATACCTCGTCATTACCTATTTCGCAAATTGCAGCAAAAGCAGAACGCCCTGAAAATGTAATTGGTTTACATTATTTCTCGCCAGTAGAGAAAATGCCACTGGTAGAGATCATTCCTCACGAAGGCACGTCACAAGAAACCATTGCTCGTGTAGTTAACTTTGCACGTAAGCAAGGTAAAACGCCAATTGTGGTAAAAGATATGGCTGGTTTTTATGTAAACCGTATTTTAGCGCCATACCTTAATGAAGCGGCTAACTTAATGCTTGCTGGTGAGCCGATTGAAAAAATAGATGCGGCTTTAGTCGAGTTTGGTTTTCCTGTTGGACCGTTGGCATTGCTGGACGAAGTAGGTATTGATATTGGATCTAAAATTGCGCCAATTCTTGAAAAAGAATTGGGTGAGCGTTTTAAAGGACCCGATGCTTTCTCACGCATGATTGATTCAAAGCGCCTCGGTCGTAAAACAGGTCGTGGCTTTTATGAATACGACAAGAAAGGCAAGAAGGTTGATGAATCAGTATACGAACTACTTGGCGTGACACCGGCCCCACGTTTAAATAAAAACGAGATTGCTAAACGCTGTGTTTCACAAATGCTCAATGAAGCGGCTCGTTGTTTAGATGATGGTATTATCGCAAGCCCGCGTGATGGTGATATTGGTGCTATTTTTGGTATTGGTTTCCCACCGTTTTTAGGTGGTCCGTTTAGCTACATGGACAAATTAGGTGCGAGTAAAATAAGCTCTGATATGTCTACACTGGCTAACAGCAATGCCATTTTTGCACCCTGTGAATCACTGGTTGCAATGGCTGATAAAGGCGATAAGTTTTACACTACAGCCACTAAAACAGCTGAAGTTGAGTCAGAGCAGGCAGATGATAAATCGACTGATACTCAAAATGAGATGACTGAACACAAAGATTAATGTCTTAAGTTAACGTAAAAAAGCCGCAAATTATGCGGCTTTTTTTTATGTTTGATTATCAGTAAATATAGAGATATAGACGCTTATTTACAGTAAGGCTTCAATAGCCTGTTTGTCTTTATCTGGCATATTGTCGACCACCAAATTAAATGAATTATCAATCATACGTTCAATTTCACCTTGTGGTACTGAGCCGTCTAAAATCACTGTATTCCAAAGGCGTTTATTCATATGATAACCTGGAATCACCGAAGGAAAAATATCACGTAATGACTGTGCTTCATCAGGGTCGCACTTTAAGTTTAGCCACCAAATAGGTTCGCCGTTTTCATCGGTTTCACCCTCATTGCTCAGTGCAAGGGTGGCGAACATCTTATGGTTTACTTTATATACATCAACATCTTTAGCAAAAGGTTGCGTTAGTTTAACTAACGGTTTGTTCATTAAATAAGTATGTACAGTTTGTTGGTTCATGAGCCATTCCTTGAGGTCATAATCGATAACTTAACCATAGCAGCTTTTTGCCACTAGATAACACGTGTTTCAGTCTAAATTACAGATTTATAAGTCAATACGAAGTAAGAAGCTAATCATATCACTTTATTGTTGAACAAAATCAGTTTCGTGGTATGTTTCTCGCAATCAAAAAAACAATAGGAATTCACCCATGCCAAAGGCGAGTGATGTTAAAAAAGGGACGGCTATTGACTTTAATGGCCGTGTATTAGTAGTAAAAGATATCGTACGCTCAGTACCACAAGGTCGTGCTGGTGGTAGTTTATACCGTATGCGTTTATACGATGTAGTAACGGGTAGTAAAGTTGACGAAACATTTAAAGACAGCGATATGCTTAATCTTGCTGATTTAACCCGTCGTGAAGCCATGCTGTCGTATATTGATGGGGATGAGTATGTCTTCATGGATAATGAAGATTACACGCCTTACAATTTAAATAAAGACGCCATAGCGGAAGAAATTCAATTTGTTAATGAAGAAACCCAAGGTGTGCACGTTATTGTAATTGACGGTACTGCGGTAGGTCTTGATCTTCCTTCAAGTGTTGAACTTGTTGTTGAAGAAACCGACCCTTCAATTAAGGGAGCTTCAGCAAGCGCTCGCTCAAAGCCTGCACGCTTATCAACGGGCTTAACGATTCAAGTACCAGAGCATATTTCAACGGGTGATCGCATCCGCATTAATACTGCCGAGCATAAGTTTATGGGTCGTGCTGACAAATAAGCTGTGATGAATTGATAATTGAGAGCCGAGCTTTTAAGTTGCTCGGCTTTTTTGTGTCTGATTTAAAAGGACTACAATTAAATAATACGTTGCTTTAATTTTAGCCAGTTAAACGCTATTATACGCGCCTCAATTTTTAAGCAGTTTGATGACCATGGTATTATTTATTTTACTGAGCGGTGTGTTTATCGCACTTATGTATATTGAAACCATCAAAAAAGGTATGCCTGTGAAGCGCTGGTTATTTTTAAGCGGATTGTTGGGACCTGCAGCGTGGTGTTTATTTAACCTACATTATCGACGTGCATTAATACGCAATACCGGCATAAAAACGTGCCTATGGCGTGCTTAATTAGTTGCTCTAATTAAACTGAGTTTTGATTGGCTTTGTTGTTGTTTTAAAAACGCAGTAAATTCATCTTTTGAGAGTGGTTTAGAGTAGTAATAACCCTGAAGTGTTTCACAGTTAAGCTCTTCCAGTATGCTTATTTGTGAGGCTTGCTCTACACCTTCAGCAACTACATGTAAATCAAGGTTATGTGCAATAGTGACAATAGAGTCCACCATATTGCGGCCACGCTCTGTCTTCATATCATCAATAAAGGCTTTATCTACCTTAAGGGTATTTAGTGGGAACTGTTTCAAATACGCCAGCGACGAATACCCAGTACCAAAATCATCCATAGCTAAATGAATGCCGCGGGCACTTAAAGAGCGCATAATCGCAATGGCTTCTTGTGGGTCGTCCATTACGGTGCCTTCGGTGATCTCAAGTTCTAAAAAATATGAGGGCAGTTCATTTTTTTGTAAAATCACATCAATGCGCGAAGTTAAATCGGGTAGGCTAAATTGTTTTGCTGATAAATTTACCGCAACACGAGCGTTAAATAATCCAGCGTCTAACCATTGTTTCACGTCACGACAAGCTTTGTTTAAAACCACTTCACCAATTTCAATAATTTGCCCTGTTTCTTCGGCGATTGGAATAAATACCCCCGGACTAATAACCCCCTTTTTCGGTGTAATAAAACGCACTAACGCTTCCATTCCAGCAAGCTTACCAGTACGAATATTCATTTTAGGCTGGTAATAAACCTCAAAGTGATCTTCTTTTAAGCCAAAGCGCATTAGGTTTTCTATTTGTAGTCGCTTTACTGCTTGGCGGTTCATGGTGTCATTAAAGAACAAGTAGCTGTTACCTTTCTTTTTCGCATGATACATAGCGGTATCGGCGTTCTTTAATAGTATTTCGGGGGTGTTACCATCTTCAGGGAACAGTACTATACCCACGCTTGAGGTGATAGCAAGTTCATGACCTGCCATTTTAAACGGTGTAGCTATTGCCGCTAAAAACTGTTTAGCCATACGGGTGATAGTGAGAATATCGTTGGTGTTTGACATAACCAGCGCAAATTCATCGCCGCCAAGGCGATAAAATACATCATTTTCACGGGTAAGCTTATTTAAGCGCATAGCAAGCTTTGCCAGCAAGCTGTCACCTAACTGATGACCCAATGAGTCATTTATCTTTTTAAAGTTATCTAAATCAAATACTAACAATGCATGGTGTGAATGTTGCTTTGCTAGTTTTTTTAAATCAGAAAAAAATAAATTACGGTTAGGTAAGCTGGTGGTGCGATCTCGATTGGATAAATTATTGAGCTCTGACTCCGTTTTTTTACGCTCGGTTAAATCAGAATACACCACCACGTAATTAGTTATTTGATTTTGCGCGTTTTTAATTTCATCTATCGAAATTTCAAATGGCAGTAGGGCATGGTCGCTATTGCGCAGCTTTACTTCTTCTTGAATATGCTCGTGCTTTCGAACGGTGTCTTTTATGGTTTCTATGTAGCTTTTGTCGTAACCGGCTAAATGAAATTCTTTTTTAAGGTATTGCTCACGCACACCGCCAAACAAAGTTAAAAAGCTTGGATTAATATCAACAAGCTTAAAATCTTTATCATAAATAGCCAGTGCATCCGTGAGTGACTCAACGCATTTTGCAAATAGATTTAGTCGTTCTTCGGTTGATTTGAGCTGAGAAATATCTCTCACCGTGCCAGTCATTCTCAGTGGGCTAAGGTTTGCGTCTTTTTCAATTATTTTTCCACGGTCGAGCACCCAATGCCATTTACCAAAGCTATCTTTAATTCTATAAGTAGCTTCAAAAAAAGTACTCTCTTCAGCAAAGTGTTTTTTTAGTAGGTAATCTACATGAGTTAAATCACGAGGGTGTATAAGGCTTTTATTAGGTGGGAATTCTACTAGATTGTTGTTATTCAACACGTACTTGTCGTTAATACGAATAACTTTGCCGGTTTTTATATTCCAGTCCCAAAGCGTGTCACCACTACCTTCTACGGTACTTTTTAAGCGTTTTTCAGATTGCTGTAATTGGGAATGTGAGCGCTTGAGTGAGTGAATAACTGTTAAAAAGTAAATTAACAGTAATGACATTATTGCACACACGCTAACGACTAGCGCATTTAAGTTCAAGCTAAATGATGACTCAAATGCACTAGCAGAGTAGGCGGTGACCAAAGTGGTCAACAACAGAATGTATTTTATTATTTTTATTTTGTTCATTGTCTTACTTCTTATTTACAAAAGACAATCTAAATCAAGCGCGAGCAAGAGTCAAAGAGAATGCGAATAAAGTGGTAGATTCTCCGATTGATTC
This sequence comes from Pseudoalteromonas sp. S1612, assembly GCF_005887175.1. Taxonomy (GTDB): domain Bacteria; phylum Pseudomonadota; class Gammaproteobacteria; order Enterobacterales; family Alteromonadaceae; genus Pseudoalteromonas; species Pseudoalteromonas undina. The sequence goes on from NZ_PNDH01000008.1 coordinate 235,752, forward strand.
ACAGATTTAGCGCTTAAAAGTTCATATCTTGGGCGATCAGCATCAAAAATTTCAGCTGCATAGTTTTTTAAATCTTCAAGCGTTAATGCGTTTAAAGAATCTAGCAGGCGTTGCTGCATATTAAACTGATGATCGCCATTGCCAATTGCAAGCCATAAACGTTGTGAACGTAAACGCAAATTTTTGTCTTTTTCGGCAATATGCGTCACTAGCCCATGTTTTTGTTGCAGCCAGGTTTGCTCTGTCAGTTCATCAATGGTTGATAAATATTGACTAATAAACACATTATGCCTGTGCAGTAATGTGCTTGGTTCAAATTTAGGTGACTGAATATAAAAAGCAATTCCGGCACGGGTATTAAAGGGCGCATAACCGGCACCAACTAAATAACCTAGTTGTTGTGTGGTCCGTAGCTCATTGAAATAATCTTGGTTAATTAAATGATTAAGCGCCATCATTTTTACTTTTTCATCAACATCATCGCTTAATGCTTGATAATAAATCACCATGGCATTATCGCTACAAGCGAGCTCTAATTCGTAACGAGTCACTTTGGTAATTTCAAAGAGTGGGCGCTTTAAATCTTCTATAACGGCTGACTTTTTAAGGTGCAGTGCCACCTTTTTCTGAAACTCAAGCGCTTCATTTTGTTGCCAATTGCCATGTAAAAATGACTCAACATGAAGTGCTTTAAAAAACGCCTGTCTAAACTCATTAAACTGATGAAAACAGGTATCTTTAAGTGCATTTGCTAACTCGTCAGGCTGTGGATTCCATGGCATTATTTTAGCGCCTAAAATACTAAAGAGCTCACTGACAGGTTTGTTTTGGTTGCTATTACGCCAGTGCCTTACCAGTTGTTTTTTATATTCAGCAAAGCGTTTAGCGCAAATTTTTACGTTAAATAGTGCATCAATTAGCTGATCAACCAGCTCTAGTTGGCTTGAAGATAGCCCTGCAGTATGCAGGGTTAAGCCGCCTTGGTGAGAGGTTAAGTGATAACTTAAGCCCGCGAGCTCAGCTGGATAAAATTGCTCGCCAACACTATCCATAAACAAATCAGAAAACAATCGAGTCAATGCCATATGCTTTACATCTTTAACTGCAAAGTCAGAGTCCATGGCTAAATAAAAATGCCCTTTAGCCACTCTGAAGGTGGCATCTTGTTTAAACCAAAAATCAAAGCCAGCTTCTTTCACCAGTAACGTTGGATGAGCTTGCTGCGACTCTATTGGATATAGAACAACATCTTTAGCTAAATAAGGGTTTGCGGTAGGTAATAACATTTCACCTTGTGGCTGACTAATTTGTGCCAGCGCTTCGAGCCAATGCAGTGACAATTTTTCAATTTTATACGGTGTGTTATACCAAGCGGCTGTGTGTTCAGGCTCTACACCCGGATGAATCAGCACTAAACGCATATTATGAGGGGTTAACCATTGCATCGCCATTTCATGAGTGGTGGCTTTAAAGCCTTCCATTAAATAGTCGCCTTGTAAGTAATTGACTTCATCGTAATGTTGCATGTTAATACTTAAATTGCTGACCCAGTCAATCAGCCGAGATTTTTCTTGGTTATCAAATGCGATTTGCAGCAGCTTTTGCTTATCTTGATAAAGGCGAGGGAGTTTGCCGATGTTGTTATTTATTAAGCAAATGTATTCAAATACCATTTCAATAATATCTTCGTAGTATTCAATGCCTTCATCGGTCAGCGCCATACTAATATTAAAATCTTTAAAGTTACTACCGTTGATGCCACCTCCGGCAGAAAGAGCATTGATCCAGCCTTGTTCTTTTAGTACTGAATACAACGAGCCTTGTCCTTCATACCCTAGTAAGTGGGCAATAAAACTAACAGTTTTATGACGGTAAAAATCGTCAATGTTTGGCATAGCAAAGCTAATAATCAGCTTTTGTACATGCTTGTGTGGCTCAATATGGAGCAACTTACCCAAGTCTTGGCTGCGATAAAGCGGTGCCTCTATGGGTGGCTTTAACTTGCTGTTATTGCCTTTAATCTGCCAGAAATATTGAGTTGCCCATGCCTCAAGAGTATCTAATGATTCATTGGCACAAATGACTAAAGTCATCCATTGAGCTTGGTAATGCTGATTAAAAAAGTCGCGTAACTCATCACTAATACAGCGTTTTCTATCAGCTAATGTTTGTAGGTTGCCTACAGAGAACTTAGCAAACGGATGTGCAGGGTTAACCGTTTCTTTATGCACTTGATAGATGCGCCGGCCATCATCTTTAATCTTTAATTTAAACTCAGCCTCAATCGCATTACGTTCTTTTTCGGTTTCTTCGGGATTTAAGGCGGGCGCTATAAAAAAACGGCTAAATTGTGCTAACGCCGATTCAATATGATTGTTATTAATATCAAAAAAGTAGCAGGTATGTTCCGTACCAGTCCAGGCATTGGTGTTACCACCAGATTGAGAGACAAAATTATTAAAGCTACCGGATTCAGGATACAGGTCCGTACCTAAAAACAACATATGCTCTAAAAAGTGCGCTAAGCCTTGCCTATCAAGAGGATCGTCAAAGTGACCAGCGTTAACTGCCATGGAGGCTGCCGCTTTTGCTGAGTCCTGATCGCGCACTAAAAGCACTTTTAGACCATTGTCCAGTGTTAGTGTGCGGTAAGCTCTGTTATCATTGGTGCTGATTTTCAAATGATGCTCCTGAAACTAAACGTAAATTGTTAACAACAGATGATAACTTCAGGAATGCGACGCTATTTACCTGAACATCATGAAAGAACTATTTTAAGAAAATAAATAGGTTTGAGTTATTAATATAGCGGAAATTCGAGCAAATTGGCTACTGTTTTATATTCTTTAATTGGTTGATTTTTTATGAAAACAATCTTGATAATGCGTCATGGTGAAGCAACACCGATGCACTCTGATGATGTCAGTAGAAATTTGACTTCTGTGGGTCAGCAGCAAGCTGAAAAAATGGGGCTATGGTTGCAAAAAATGCACGCTCCCAGTGGCCTGTTAGTTAGCCCCTATGTAAGAGCGCAGCAAACGGCTGAGGCTGTTAAAAAAAATAATACCTTTTTATTTGAAGAAACTTGTCACGATGTTATTCCTGAGGGCAATCCTCAAGTTGCTGCAGATTATTTAGAAACGTTAATTGCGCTTCATCCAGAATGCGATACCTGGCTGGTTGTTGCCCACATGCCTATGGTGAGCTATTTGGTTGATCAGCTATGCGCTGGTAATATGCCAATTTTTAATACTGGTGCTGTTGCCCAAATTAGTTACAATGAAGTGAGCCATAAAAGTGATTACATCACTATAGATGCGCCAGCTAATGTAACCGTATAAACTACGAATCTCCCCAGCTTAAAGCCTGACAATAAAACGTGGTTAGGCATATATCTAAAGTAAAATGGTTAACCACACACTAAAACTCAACACACTTAATACTGTAGATAAAACTACCGCACTGGCTAGGGTATCTTGGTGTTGTTTTATTTGGCATGCAATTAAATAGGCATTAACGCCTAATGGCGATGCACTTAATAGCACCAGTACTTTTAACAGTGACTCATTAAGTGTAAATACGTGTGTGCCTAGCAATAATACCAAGGCAGGTAATATGACTAATTTTAATAGACTGGCAATGACCGCTGCTTGCCAGTTATCGCTAATTTTATAAAAAGCTAAGTTAGCGCCCAATACAAATAACGCACAAGCAATAGCTGGTTCGGCTAAAAGCGCTAAGCCATTAGTTAAGTCAGCAAATAAAGTAACCCCTGCCAAATTAACCAATAAACCAGTGCTAATACTTAACACTACCGGATTGAGTAGCATATTCTTGGAAAATGCTGACCAGGAAAACGCATGACTGGCGCTGTTTGCACTAATTAAAAAAGTAAGTGTGAACAATAATGCGCTATGAAAGGTAATGATCATAAAAATAATGCCCATCATTTGCTCGCCTAATGCGGCAATAATAATAGGTAAACCCACCAATACAGTATTGGAATAGCTACTGCCAAGGGCAAACACGCTATGGCGTTCGTATTGAAGATGTTTAGAGAGAATGTAGCGGTCAATAATTAGGGCAAAAAGGTAAACTAAAATAACCGGAATGTAAAAACTTAAAAAGCCATTTAAGCTGACACTGGTTTGTAAGTCTGCTTTGGCCATATTTAAAAATAAAAAGCTCGGCACACTAATATAAAAAGTAAACTTACTTAATCCCGCTATATGGATACGCTCTAAAAAGCCACTGCGACTAGCAATATAGCCACATAGCACAATAAATATCAGCGGGAATATAATCGAAAATATATGCACTAAAAGGCTCTTATTGATTAGCGTCTAAACTCATCACTTTGCGGTAAATTAATTAATATCAGTACCGCACCTTTACCGCCATATTCAAGTGGTGCTTGATGCATAGCAATAACGTCGGGGTGCTGCACTAAGTATTGCGGCACTTTATGTCTGAGGATATGGCCGCCAATTCCGTGTACAACACAGGCGCAGTAATAATGCTTTTTTTTACACTCATGAATAAGCCCTGCGAGCTCATCCTTGGCTACTTCTTTATTTAAGCCATGCAGGTCGAGGGTTAAATCAGGTATAAAATCCCCTCGGCGAAGTTGTTTCGCTAAAAAACGATCCTGACCCTGTTGCACATAATTAACAGTGCCGTTAGTGTCTATATCGGGCACATATTCATCAGAAAAGAAAAATTCTGATTGTTGTTGCTTTTTTTGCTGGGCAAATTGCTTCGCTTGTGACACTTTAGGTTTATTGCTAAAACGGTGAGTGTCTTGTTTGAACACGCGCGCACCGCTGATACTTTGACGAAACAAGTCAATGTCATCAGGGCTAATTAGATTGTTTGAGTGTGGATCTTTTTTCATAGCGGCAGTCTAAACAAAAAAGTGGTAAAAATCGAGTAAAAAGGTGTGATACCCAAGCAGCTTTGAGGTGCATAGTACGGCGCCAATAAGGTTAGTTTAAAAGCGATTTATACTGCGTTATTGATTTGAACAACAGAGTGACTATTACACTTGCAATCAATGCCTTGTTTAAATTACTTTTAATTCTAACTGTCACTCGCACCTAGAGGTGGCTTGGGTATACAATAGGGCAATCATGGGGCCCATAGTGTGCCCCGATTGAGTTAATTTTTTGAAAGTAGCAGGCAGATAATACTGATGAGTGAATTACTAATAGAAGAAGCAACCCTGGATGAAGCTGTTGCAGAACTTTCAACCTTACACGATTGGCTTCGTTGGACGACAAGTCAATTTGCAAGTAGCGGTATTTTCTTTGGTCATGGCACCGATAACGCATGGGATGAAGCGGTAAGTTTGTTATTACCAGCACTTAGCTTGCCAATTGATGCACCCAAAGAGCTGATGCATGCCCGTTTAACCAGCACTGAAAAAAACCGTTTAGCAGGCTTAATTGCCGAGCGCATTAACGATTTTACCCCAGTTCCATACCTGACCAACATTGCATGGTTTGCCAATATGCCATTTTATGTGGATGAACGTGTATTAATTCCTCGCTCGCCTTTTGCTGAGCTTATTAATAATCGTTTTACACCTTGGCTAGAGCAGCCAGAGTCAGTTGGGCGTATTTTAGATTTATGTACGGGCTCAGGTTGTATCGCGATTGCATTGGCACAAGCATTCGAAAATGCGCAAGTTGATGCGGTTGATATATCTTATGAAGCGCTTGAAGTGGCTGATATTAATATCACTGACTATCAACTAAGTGACCGTGTATTACCGATCCAGTCTGACGTATTCAGTGGTGTACCTGGGCAAAAATATGACTTAATCGTAGCAAACCCACCATACGTTGATGCTGAAGATATGGCTGATTTACCACGTGAGTTCCACCACGAGCCAGAGCTTGGGTTAGCATCGGGTCACGATGGCCTTGATGTAACACGTACTATTTTAGATCAAGCTAGTGAGCATCTAACAGATAACGGTTTGTTATTTGTCGAAGTAGGTAACTCTATGGTACATATGGATGCACTGTATCCAGGCGCACCATTTGAATGGATTGAGTTTGAACAAGGCGGATTAGGTGTGTTTGTTATTAGCAAGCAACAACTAGATGCCTACTTTGCACAGTAATAATTAATACTAGCCATTCATCCCAAATGGCTGGGCAAAACAATAGCCGAGTTAATTCTCGGCTATAAGTCATTAGGAATGAGGAAAGTTAATGGCAGGTAATAGCATAGGGCAGTTATTTAAAGTGTCCACCTTTGGCGAAAGCCACGGCGTTGCATTAGGCGGCGTAGTGGATGGCACGCCCGCAGGCCTTGAGATAACAGAGGCCGACATACAACACGATTTAGATCGTCGAAAGCCTGGACAAAGTCGCTATACCACGCAGCGCCGTGAGAGCGATCAAATTAAAATTTTAGCGGGCGTCTTTGAAGGTAAAACCACCGGTACCAGTATTGGTTTATTAATTGAAAATACTGATCAACGCTCACAAGATTATGGCAAAATTAAAGACGTATTTCGTCCAGGTCACGGTGACTATACCTACTGGCACAAGTACGGCCTACGCGATTACCGTGGTGGTGGCCGCTCATCTGCGCGTGAAACCGCTATTCGGGTTGCGGCAGGCGCCATTGCTAAAAAGTATTTAAAGCAGTTTCATGGTATTGAAATACGCGCGTGCTTGAGTCAATTAGGGCCAATAAAAGCCGAAAACTACGATTGGGACGAAGTGGAAAACAATTTATTTTTCTTCCCAGATACAAGTAAGCTTGAAGCACTTGATGAATATATGCGCGAGCTAAAAAAGCAAGGCGACTCAGTGGGTGCCAAAGTAAAAGTAGTGGCTAAAAATGTACCAGTTGGATTAGGTGAGCCAGTATTTGATAGGCTAGATGCCGAACTTGCACATTCATTAATGAGTATTAATGCTGTTAAAGGCGTTGAAATTGGCGATGGCTTTGATGTAGTCGAGCAAAAAGGCTCTGAGCATCGTGATGAGTTAACCCCTGATGGGTTTACCTCAAATCATGCCGGCGGCGTATTGGCAGGTATTTCAACAGGCCAAGATATAATCGCATCAATTGCCCTTAAACCGACATCGAGCATTACTATTCCCGGTAATAGTATTAACACCGAAAATGAAGCGGTTGAGATGATCACCAAAGGTCGTCACGATCCTTGTGTAGGCATTCGTGCTATTCCGATTGCTGAGGCAATGATGGCTATTACTTTAATGGATCATTTACTTCGTCAACGCGGTCAAAACCCACATGTACACCACGAACATGGGCCAATTAAAGGCGCTATTTAAGCGCCTTACGTTTAAAACTATACTAAACGGGCAATAGCGCGTTTAGTATATACAGGCTATACATCTTTATTGCCGCTCAATAATTTAAATGTGCTCAGCGCACCTAAAAATAAGAGAGCTGTTAGTATGCAAAAAAACAATCAAGCTTCCATCTCACAAACTGAATATAAAGCCACCATAAAACGACTCGAAGAGTTTAGCCGCTTTACCGATAGCAGCATTGGTATTCCGTTTACTAAATTTAAATTTGGTGTAGAGTCGCTGATTGGGCTTTTACCTGTGATAGGTGATTTAGCAGGGCTTATTTTATCTGGCTATGTACTAATTGAAGCGCAGCGCTTAGGTGTTAGCAAGCGAGTAAAAAGCCGTATTATTATAAATATGTTGATTGATTTTGTTGGCGGGCTCATTCCATTTTTTGGAGATATTTTTGATGCCATGTTTAAAGCAAATACGCGTAACACCCGCATACTTAAAAAACATTTAACAGATAAGCTAACTACAAACCCATAAACCATTTAAGTTAATAAGTGTGCAATTAGCCCTGTTATTAACTATTTATTTGGCATCAAAAAAGTACTTAGCGAGTATTTCTTTTTGTTGACCAAATTGATCAGACACTCCAATTCCAATCCCAATTATTTCCCCTTGTGCCTGCGGCGGCTCAGCGTGCAGCGCTTTTTGTACTAACGCTAATGCAGGATTTTTCTCATTTGCAAGTAGGGTTAAATGCGGCTGAAAATTTTGAAATACATTAGGGCTGCCATAACGTTCAAAAGCCACAAGTTTATTAGGGTAATGCTTTACCCAACTTGGCACTGGTGCTTGATGATCGCGAAGCGGCTCAAGCTTAAGGGTAACCTCATCTGCCAATCGTTGTAATTGATATGATTTTTCTAAGTTTATAAATGCCCAATTACTTGGTGATACACTAAATCCATTGGCTTTTATCTCAAACGACTGATGTTCTTTTACAATGCGCTCAACCATTTGCTTAATTTCGTTTTGTGCTTCAAGTGGGTAATCCGTTAAATACAAGGTGGCATGCACGGGTAACCCTTGTTGGTAAAACGTAGTAATTTGGTGCGTAGCCAATTCATCGCTGGTGTTAGCGACTAGCTCAACAATAGGCTTAGAAGGAATAGCAAATACGTTAATACTTATGCTTCTTGCATAACTGCTGGCAGAAGTAGCCAACAGTGTTAAAAATGTAATAGAGATAAATAGCCACGATAAAGAGCTGTGTTGTTTAACCATAAGAGTGAGTCAATTCAGGTTTTTGGTTGGCATATGGTAAGCGCAATTAAGTGATCAGTAAATAAGTGCATAAAGTTTTATATTTTTGATTTTGTGACTAATATTACTTTAGCTCCATACGGATTATGGATATTGTTTCTAGCAGTATTCAACTCTCTGTATTTATTGCTCTTAAAAGTGCTTCAAGGAAAGTTCAATGATATTTAAAGCGTTAAATAAGTTAAAAAGAACAGTGCGCTTTTCTATTCGTTTAACGGTTGTGGCGGTATTTGTATTGGCAACGTCCATTACCGCCATTATAGCCACTAGCTTACAGTATTACTTCAGCGAAAAAATGGCACTAGAGTCTAACTTGTTGCATTTCAATATGACCACGCAATCTGTTGCTGATTACCTATCACGCATCAATGAAAAATCTGAAAATACTTTAAATATGATGGTTAAAAATACTTCACTAGTAGGTAATAACTTTTCAGATAAAACAGAGCTGCGTAATGTATTGAGCGAAATAATGGAATTAAACCCTGTGTTTTACGCATTTTCTATGGGCTATAGCAATGGAGACTTTTATGAAATTATCAATCTTGAGAGTGGTAAAATAGTCAGAGAGCGTTTAAATACGGTTGATAATGACCGGTGGGTTGTGATTCATATTAAAGCCGAAAAAGGGCAAAGGGTAGAACACAGGTACTACTTTGATGCTGATTTTAACTTAAGAGAACAAACCAATAAACCGACGTTTTTTGATCCTCGAGAGCAAACGTGGTTTAAACAAGCAAATTCAGAGCAGGTGAATAAAACTAAACCTTACTTACTCTCGCATTTACAAACTTCAGGTCAAACCTACTCGATTAAAACCAAAGGCGAAGACCATGTGTTAGCTCTTGGAGTTATGGTCGATAATATTTCTAATTACTTAATAACACAACAGCAGCAGTTAGGTATGCATAACTCTGCGCAGTTATTTATATATAATCGAGAAGGAGAGATTGTTGCTTCAAATCAGAAAGATAAGGTTGATAAAAACAAAAGCTTGAAACAATTAACGCTAAGCGAGCAACAGCAAAAAGTAATTGCACAATACCCGACTATTACAGTATCAAACGAAACAAATTGGGCCCCTATGGACTTTAGTGTTAGTGGTACGCCCAATGGCTACAGTATTGAATATATCAATGCGATTGCGCAGCTACTGGGTATTAAGATAAATTATGTTAATGGACTTAGTTGGCAAGAGTTACTTAATTTATTTAAAAATAATCAGATAGATGTACTTCATCCTGTAGTTAATACCACAACGAATAATACCTTAGGTATGCTTAGTACACCCATGGTAAATTTGCCTTTGAGTATTGTTAACCATCAGAGCAACCCACCAATCACCCACATACAGCAACTTGCTGGTAAGTCAGTTGCAGTGGGTGAGGGCTGGTCAATTGTAAAAACATTGCAAGCGCAATTTCCAGAAATTAACTTAGTAGAGGTTCCCAATACAAAAGCGTTGTTAACGCATGTAGCCAATGGTGATACCTATGCGGGAATAGACAGCAAGGCGGTATTACAATATATCCAACAACAATTTTTTATTGATGGGGTTCAGTATAATCAACTAGATGAAGAAAGTGCCGCGCTTTTTTCAAATGACTATCACTTATTATTTCATAACCAAGACGCTCAATTAAAAGCCTTGTTTGACTATGCAGCCACGCAACTGCCTATGCAATTTAAACAACAACTTAGTGATAAATGGCTTAATACTAATCCAGAGAAAAAATCAAAAGTTGTGGGCACTGTCCCCTATGAGCAATTAATTACTTTATTAGACGATGATAGTAATTTCTCTAATTTAAAGTTAGTGCATATTAATGGCAAAGAACAGTATGTATTTATTAAGCCTTTATCTGACTATTTATCGCTAGCCAGTACAGGTTACTTAGCCATTATGGTTTCTAAAGAAGATGTATTGAGTTCTACACGGAAAAAAATAAAGCTTTCTCTTATCATTACTGCTGTTTGCCTTATTTTGATATTACCTGTGTCGTGGTTTTTTGCATCCCCCATTGTTGCCCCAATTAAAACGCTGGTGGGTGAAAATAATAAAATTAAAAATCGTCAGTTTAAGCAAGTCTCAACCTTAAAAAGTCATATTAAAGAAATTAATACTTTAGCCAGCTCTATGGTCGAAATGAGCAAGTCGATACAACAACATGAAGAAAGCCAAAAAGCACTCATGGCTTCGTTTGTTGAGCTTATAGCTCAAGCAATTGATGATAAGTCTCCCTACACTGCGGGACACTGCGAACGTGTCCCAGAGCTAGGTATTGAGCTTGCTAAAGCCGCTTCAGAATCAGAGTTACCTGCCTTTCAAACGTTTAAATTTAAAAGTGATGAGGAGATTGAAGAGTTTAGCTTAGCTGCTTGGTTACATGATTGCGGTAAAATAACTACTCCAGAGCACATTGTCGATAAAGGCACTAAGTTGGAAGTGATTTATAATCGTATTCATGAAGTAAGAACACGGTTTGAAGTCCTTTGGCGAGATGCCGAGCTTGATTACTACAAGTCATTGCAACAAACCCCAAAAAATCAGAGTGAGCTAGCTAAGCAGTTGGCAGCTAAACATCAACAATTACTGGACGATTTTGCCTTTATTGCACAGTGTAATATTGGCGGCGAAAAAATCACAGCAGCCTCGCTTGAGCGTTTAACCTTGCTAAGCAATGTTACTTGGGTGCGGCACTTTGACGATAAGCTAGGGCTTTCACCTGTCGAAATGTATCGCTATGCACAAACGAGTGACACGCTGCCTGCTACTGAAAAGCTACTCAGCGATAAGCCTTGGCATTTAATTCCTCATGATAAACCGATTGAATATGACGAGCGTTTAGGAATAAAAATTGCTCCGTGTAAATATAAATATAATTTAGGGGAGCTTTATAATTTACAAACTTCTAGAGGCACCCTTACCGCAGAAGATAGGTTTAAAATTAATGAGCATATTATAAGTACCATACGTATGCTCGATACATTACCATTTCCTAAAGAGTTGGAGCGTGTCCCGCGTTTTGCCTCTACTCACCATGAAACATTAAAAGGAACTGGCTATCCTCGTAAACTAAGTGCCGATGATTTATCGATACCTGAACGGGTGCTGGTACTTGCTGACATTTTTGAAGCATTAACAGCAGCCGACAGGCCCTATAAAAAGGCAAAAACACTCAGTGAGTCCATAGGTATATTAGCTAAAATGGTGGCCGATCAGCATGTTGATAAAGCCGTATTTGAATTATTTTTAAGTTCAGGTATTTATCTTGATTATGCTAAGCGTTATCTCAATGCTGAACAAATAGATGAAGTAGATATTTCTAAATATATAACTTAGGGCCAAAGCGTTAAAATTAAACCGCTTAGCGCTAACAATGTTTTTAATCGCTTGTTTTTTACTTTGTAGATAAAAGTACGTACAATTCGCTTCGTTTTTAGTGTGCTTTATACTAATTTCATCTGTCTTTAAAGCATCGGGTTCAAACGAGTATACGAAGTATTTATGCACCAAGTAGCTGATCTGATTTCTATTTTCGAACACACTTTTTACCAAAGCTATAACACGCGTTTGGTAAAAGGTGAGCATGAGCCTATTTACATTCCCGCAAATGATACAACCCCGCATCATCAAATTGTGTTTGCCCATGGTTTTTATGCCAGCGCATTGCATGAAATAGCCCATTGGTTAGTGGCAGGTTCTCAGCGCCGCTTAGTTGAAGATTATGGTTATTGGTATTGCCCTGATGGGCGCGATGCTTCACAGCAAGCGGAGTTTGAATCAGTAGAGGTAAAACCTCAAGCAATAGAGTGGGCATTGAGTGTGGCTGCCGGGTTTGATTTTAACGTATCGGTAGATAATTTAAATGGTGAGCAAACATGTCGATTTGCGTTTCAGTCTCGCGTTCATGCAAAGTTATTAGAGTTATTGCAAAACGGGTTTAACCCAAGAACAACCTTACTATTAAAAGCACTGTGTAAATTTTATAACACCACGTGGCCATTACATGCTGCGCAGTTTTCATGGCATTCTCCCGAGGAGTTAAAAGATGCAGTTTAAGTTAGGATTGATTGTAAATCCGGTCGCAGGGCTCGGTGGTAGTGTTGCGCTTAAGGGCAGTGACGGTGAAGACACCGCTGCTAAAGCCATTGCATTAGGTGCAGAGCCTAAGTCAAATAGCCGCACTAAAGCTGCACTTGAAGTGCTTGTACCTCATCAATCAAACATTACTATTTATACTGTTAATGATGAAATGGGGGAGCAAACAGCAAAAGCGTTGGGCTTTAATACGCAAGTGGTTTATCAAAGTAACTCACCCACAACCAGTGACGATACCGAAGCTGCAGCTCGTTTATTACAGCAACAAGGTGTAGATTTAATCTTATTTGCTGGTGGCGACGGAACGGCGCGCAATATTTGCCATGCTGTAGAAGACTCTGTACCCGTGTTGGGCATTCCTGCTGGGTGTAAAATTCATTCCGGTGTCTATGCCATAACGCCAAAAGCCGCAGGCCGTGTAGTTGAAATGCTGGTAAAAGGTGAGCTGGTAACATTAAGCGATGCTGATGTGATGGACATTGATGAAGTGGCTTTTCGCCAAGGAACAGTAAAAGCAAAACGTTATGGTGAAATGCAAGTGCCAAGTGAAGTGCGCTATGTACAAGCGGTTAAAAATGGCGGTAAAGAAACTGACGAGCTGGTGCTAGCAGATATAGCTGCTTATGTCGTTAGTGAAATGGATGCCGATACCCTCTATGTCATGGGTAGTGGCTCTACCGTTGGCGCAGTGATGGAAGAGATGGGGCTTGAAAACACCTTACTCGGTGTTGATTTAGTTGAAGATCAAGCCTTAGTAGGCCAAGACCTAACAGCCCAGCAACTTCTTGAACTTACCAAAGAACGTGAAACAAAATTAGTGATCACTCTAATTGGCGGTCAAGGGCATATTTTTGGTCGAGGCAATCAACAACTCAGTCCTGCGTTAATTAAAGCGATAGGCCGCGATAATATTATTGTGGTGGCTACTAAAACAAAATTACAGGCTTTAAATGGCCGACCGCTGATTTGTGATACCGGCGATAGCAAATTAGATGATGAATTAAGCGGTTATATACGTGTAACCAGTGGGTTTAACGACCATATTATGTATGCAGTAGGTCATCAAGATGGGCTGCACCCAGAGGAGAAGTAACACATGAGTTTAGTAAATTACATAGATGCTGCGCAGCAATATTTTGATGATTTAGTGATAAAAGCAACCGATGACGAGTTATTTGCCGGCGGTTATTTACGCGGCCACTTTGATTTAGCCGTAGGTTATGCACAAGTTGAAGAATTAAATCTAGAAATTGCAGAACTAAACGACACGGTTGAAAAAAGCTTAGTAAAAGCTTATCGCAATGGCGAACTTAATGAAGATGATAAAGCACTCGTAGTAAGAATATGGGATGAAGTAAAAGCACTCGCATAAGCTTTTTTTATTCATTAAAAATAGCGCGGCTACTGAGCCGCGTTTTTTTGTGCCTAAAAAAGAACTTGTTTATTCAGTTAAAATTTACCTCATTCCTTAGATACGCTAAAGTAGCACAGTCTAAATTCTAGGGAACAAGTGAAATGAATAACAATAATGATGCGACAATGCCAACTGGCATAGTTGCGCGATTTTTAAATTTTGTTGAGCGGGTAGGTAATAAGCTTCCTGATCCAGCAATTATCTTTTTGTTTGCCATGTTATTAATCTGGTTTTTGTCTTGGTGGTTTTCAAGCGTCACATTTGATGCAATAGACCCTCGTACTGGCGAAGCCATTATTATTAATAACATGCTTGCCAGCGATTCGTTGGCCACTTTTTTATCTTCTATGGTAAAAACATTCACCGGTTTTGCGCCACTGGGTGTCGTACTGGTTGCTATGCTAGGTGTAGGCGTTGCAGAGCATTCGGGCTTTATTAATACCGGCCTTAAATTAATGCTCAAAGTAACGCCTAGAAAATTACTAACACCCTCAATTATTTTGGTAGCTATTGTGAGCCATACGGCTACCGATGCAGGGTATGTGCTGGTTATTCCACTTGCTGGGGTAATATTTTTTGCAGCAGGTCGTCATCCGCTTGCCGGTATTGCAGCGGCATTTGCAGGGGTTAGCGGTGGCTTTGGCGCTAACTTTATTCCATCTGGGATTGACCCGTTACTGCAAAGCTTTACGCAAAGTGCAGCACAAATTATTAATCCAACAATGAGCATTAACCCGCTTAATAACTGGGGCTTTGCTTCAGCATCAAGCTTATTTATTGTAATGTTAGGCTGGTACATCACCGATAAAATTATTGAACCACGTTTAAAAAATTCACCAGTTGATGGCGAAACTCAAGACCTACCAGCATTTGAAGATGCCCGTAGTGACGAAAAGCGCGCCTTTCTTATTGCTAGTTCCGTAATGATTGCAGGTATTGCGTTATTAGCGTACGTATCCGCACCCGCTGATTCAGCGATGCGCAGCAGCGATGGCTCTTTAACAAACTTTAGTTCACCACTAATGCAGTCAATAGTGCCGCTAATCTTCTTACTGTTTTGGATCCCAGGCGCAGTATATGGTTTTACCGTAGGCACCTTTAAAAGCTCTAAAGACATGATAGATGCGATGAGCAAAGCCATGAATGGTATGGCGTATTACATTGTTATGGCATTCTTTTGTTCATTATTTATTGCTGCATTTAGTAAATCAAACCTAGGTGCCTTACTGGCAATTGAAGGGGCTCAGGTATTAAAAGCAATGGAGTTACCGAGCTCTGTAACGGTGGTAGGGATTATTTTCCTAACTGGTTTTGTAAACTTGTTTGTTGGTTCAAGCTCGGCTAAGTGGGCACTATTAGGTCCGGTATTTGTACCTATGCTAATGCAGCTCGGTATTTCGCCAGACTTAACGCAAGCAGCGTACCGTGTGGGAGATTCTAGCTCTAATATTATCACCCCGCTAATGCCATACTTCCCGCTGGTGGTGGTGTACTGTCAAAAATACGTTAAAGGCACAGGCATAGGTACGCTTATCGCGATGATGCTACCGTATTCAATCGCCTTTATGATCGGTTGGAGTATCTTCTTGCTAGGCTACTGGGCACTCGGTATCCCATTAGGACTTGATGCCAGCTACGTGTATCCCGCAGTGGCGCCTTAACTTATATCTTGATTCATAAACCTCACTCACTCGAGTGAGGTTTATATAAAAGTGCTGTAATATTCAAAGCAAGTCTAAGTTACCTTTCTAAATCTCTCACTATATAGCCAAACAAACTAGCCTCACCAAAAATATAAACATAATCGTTTTTGTTATTCATTATTGTAGACTTATCGTCGTACCACCTAAAATCATGAGTTTCGTTTGTTTTAGGATCTTTAAAATATAAACGAGTACAATTATCTTCATAATCAGAGCCACACTTTTGCACATCAGTTAGGATATATTCCTTATACCAATAGTCGCCTTGCGTGTAGTAAGCCCATAATTTAATGGGGGCAGAGAATAAAAAATAGAGACTTGCATAGATTAACAAAGGGATTAATGGGTACGCGAATATTAATGATAATCTCGTTTTTGTATCTGAAAAACTATATTTAAGATGCTCTCTGTATTTACTGCAGCGTCTATATTTATTGAATACAAGTATATTTAAATAGATGAATGATGCGCCACAAATAATAGGGAATGCTATAAAGAAAATAACGTCGTATATTTCATTTGTGATAAATGGTGGATCTGTAAAGTCCATTAAAATAGGAATAATGATGCATAATAAAATAGGTAACATTATTACTACAAAGAGTAAGTTGTCGTAATTTCTTTTCAATTTTTAATTCGTCCGTGAATTATAGCCTTTGCTTAGTTTACATAAATTTTATTGTTTTAAAAATCAAAGAAAACATGTTTATACACATTAAGTAATCTGAGTTTTGGATAATAAAGCTATCTCAAGCAGCTTTTTCAACGCTAATTGCGTTGAATTTACTTACAATAAGCTAGCTATTGACGCGTAATTTCGCCTTGTTTTCACTGCAATCTCTGGTTAGAGAAAACAAACAGAATATTTTTAATTCAATATTTTAGTTAAGTATCTAATACTGGCTTGCGGCTTCAAGTTATGAAATTTAAGCTGACCTGATACCTGAATTCTAGACACAAAAAAACCTTGGCACTTTCATGCCAAGGTTTTTTACTAAAGAGTCGTTGCTTACTTAGCGGTAAAGCTAACTGGGCGACGTTCTTTACGAGGGCCACTACGCTTATCAGGGCGTTGGCCATCTTTATTAAAGCTGCGCTTCTTGTCACCAGCAGGGCGTTCAGAACGCTCGCCGCGTGGCTCAGAAGGGCCTTGATCTTGTGTTAATGTCATACCCATTGGGCGTTTACAAATAAACACTTTTTGGAAGTGATCAAGTACATCTTTAGGCATGTTTTGCGGTAATTGTACCGTACTGTGACTGTCGTGAAGACGAATGTCACCAATAAACTTGCTTGAAATGTCTGCTTCGTTAGCAATTGCACCAACAATGTTCTTAACCTGAACACCATGCTCACGACCTACTTCGATACGGTACGTATCCATAGGACCTGCATCACGGCTATTACGCTCGCGAGGTTTACGCTCAGCGCGCTCACCGCCACGTTCGTTACGACGACCACGGTCACCACGATCATTACGGTCGTTGCGAGGGTTGCGTTCGTTACGCTCACGCGGTTGAATCTTAACTTCTTCAACTTTAATTGGTGATTGTTGCTGTGCTAAACACAGTAATGCACCCGCTAAGTCTTCAGGAGCAAGCTCAAGTTTTTGTGCCATGTTGGCAGCCACTTCATTGAAGAAAGTAATATCTTTGTTTTCAAGTGCAAGCGTAAGCTTTTCTTGAAGCGCATTAATACGTTTCTCTTCAACAACTTTAGCTGTTGGTAATTCAACTTGTGCGATTTCAGATTTAGTATGACGAATGATATTTTTAAGTAAATAACGCTCGTTATGCTTAACGAAAAGAATCGCTTTACCAGTACGACCAGCACGACCTGTACGGCCGATACGGTGAACGTAGGCTTCAGAATCTTGTGGAATGTCGTAGTTGATAACTAAGCTTAAACGGTCTACATCAAGACCACGTGCCGCTACGTCTGTTGCAATAACAACGTTTAGCATGCCGCTTTTTAAACGATCAACTGTGCGCTCACGCGCTTGCTGGTTCATGTCACCGTTAAGTGGAGCAGCAGAGAAACCTTCGCGCTCTAATAACTCAGCTAGTTGAACTGTATCGTTACGTGTACGTACGAAAACAATAGCACCTTCATATTGTTCTGCTTCTAAGAAACGAACAATGGCTTTGTTTTTATGTACGTGTGCATTCCAAAACACTTGCTCTACTGACGATACAGTTGAGTTGCGTGCAGAAATATGAACCTGTTCAGGATTGTTCATATATTTGCTGCTGATGTTTTGAATTTGCTTAGGCATAGTCGCAGAGAAAAGACATGTTTGCTTTTCACGCGGCGTTTTTTCCATGATGTTTTCAACATCATCGATAAAGCCCATACGTAGCATTTCATCGGCTTCATCAAGTACAAGTGCTTGTAAAGCATCAAACTTGATAGTGCCACGGTTTATGTGATCGATTAAACGACCCGGTGTAGCAACAATAATCTGTGCGCCACGACGAAGTGCGCTCAACTGGATGCTGTAGCTCTGGCCACCATATAGTGCCAGTACTTCAACACCACGAGTGTGTTTTGCATATTGTTCAAATGCCTCAGCTACTTGGATCGCAAGCTCACGGGTTGGTGTGAGTACAAGGATCTGTGGCTGTTTCACAGACGGGTCAATATTATTTAGTAATGGCAGTGCAAATGCTGCTGTTTTACCTGTACCCGTTTGTGCTAGTCCCAGTACGTCCTTTCTTTCTAGCAATAACGGTATACATTGAGCTTGGATTTCAGATGGTGTCTTGTAACCCAACTCTTCAACTGCCTTTAAAATTGCAGGAGAAAGATTTAGAGATTCAAACGTGACTGGTTCTGACATTAATACGCCTCAACGAATTTAAAGAGGCGCGCATTGTATAGGAAATACGAGGCAAATGCTTGTATAAATTACAACTAATTTATATGTGGTTGATGTTGGTCGAAATTTAACCAGCTCAAGTTGTGCGTTAATTAAGCTGGTTAACAATATACCTACAAATTTACTGGTAAAGGCCTAGGTTTTCTTTGGCGTAGGCTTCAAATTCTGTAAAACCACCAATATGAGTTTGGTCTACAAAAATTTGTGGCACAGTCGGACATGGCTTGCCTGCAGATTTCTCTAAATCTTCTTTACTGATACCTTCTTTGATGATGTCGATGTAGCGGTATTTAAAATCATCGCGGTCATTAGCAAGTTGCTCTGCAACATCTTTAGCGCGAACACAAAAAGGGCAGCCTTCACGGCCAAAAATTACTGTTAACATAACGCTCTCCTCAAATTAGTTGACCCTAGTGTAACTAATTTCATTATTTATTACAGTGCAAAAAAACGATTATTGTGTTCGCTTTTTTTAGGGCCTGTAAAAAAATAAAAAATATTTTATAAAAAAATCTTGAAATAAAATTGTCCGCCCATAAATAGTTATTTGAGGACGCCTGATGGGTCTTCATTTAAACAGAACTATTTGAAAGTTATATTATTAATTAAATTTTGCCGTTACTTGTTCAAACGAAAAGTGGCAGCAATATATCGCTTAAATATGAGGATATTATTATGCGTACAGTAGATTTATCACCCCTATACCGTTCATTCATTGGTTTCGATCACTTAGCATCATTAATGGATGCCGCTGCACGAACTGACAAGCAGCCAAGTTTTCCTCCATACAACATCGAAGCACTTGATAAAGACAAATACCGTATCACTATGGCAGTTGCTGGATTTAGTGAAGACGAGTTAAGCCTGCAATCTGAAAACAACACGTTAGTTGTATCAGGCACTAAAGCAGGTAAAGATCAAAACGATGAACGTAAATTCATTCATCAAGGCATTGCCGAGCGCAACTTTGAGCGTAAGTTCCAGTTAGGTGACCACGTTAAAGTACTTGGCGCAGACCTAGCTAACGGCTTACTAAGCATCGACCTTGAGCGTGAGATCCCAGAAGCGCTGAAGCCACGTAAAATTGAAATTGGCTTAGGCAATATGCTAGAAAGTAAATAGCTTAGATAGCACACGTGTTTTCCCTGTGAAAAGCCGCCATTTGGCGGCTTTTTGCGTTGTTAGTCTTTTAAATCTATTTGCATTTGTTTTAAAGCGTTAATTTTATCTATTGCAACTTGTAGTTGTTCTTGTGAAAGCTTTTTTTGTCGGCCTTTAGCAAGTAAGTCTTCAAGTTTTAATATTTTGGCTTTTGCAGCAACAACAAAACGTTGTTCGAGCTGTCTTTGCTGTTCAAGGTGGAAATCTTGATATGCCTGGTGATTATTTAGATCACCATTGTACTGAGCCACTGGCTGAGTATTTTTTACTATGTTGGGTAAATAGGCCACAGAGGTTATTTTTGGTAAGGGCTGAGAGCTAGTATTACTAGTTGCAACCGTTTTCAATTGCGTGCTTTCCAACTCTTGAGTCATGTCATCAGCAGTCAGTTCAAGGGACGTTATTTGCTTGACACTTTTAGCTTGGTTAAGACCATCAATATTCTCTATTGTTGGTTTGCTAGTATAATGAGTGAAAAGTGTGTAAATACCAACACAAGCTAAAGCAATGACAGAAACGAAATTTTTTTTACTCATAAAATTACTCCCGTCTTATTTTGCCACTTGAGCCAGTTATTTTCATACTGTTGTGCCGCTTTTTGTTTTGCGATGGCCTTTGTTGCTTGGTATCGAACGGTTTCATCTTCTGGCGAAAAGTAATCAAACTGATGCTCATAACTGTGTATCACCACCCATTCACCTCTAGGTGTACGTATAACAGCAGAAATGGTGTTTTCTTTAGTTGTGAACGCAAGTTGTACAACCCAACTACTTTTGTTTTTGCGATTTAATTCACTATTGTATTGAGCATATATATCTTGTTTTCCTGATATTACTAATGCTTGTTTAAGTGATTTGTTATCCGCCAACGTGCGAAAGTCTACAGCATTGGTTCGACTAGCAAATTGAGCTCCGTGGGCCTTTACCTGACTTAAGAATTTAAACTGCGATTTATTTGCTTGATAAAACGCTTTAATTTCGCTTTTGTTTACTTGTTTCTCTAGCTTTTCAAGAACAGGGCTCTGCATATGCATCATTGTATTTATGCCTAGCCAGCTTTGAATGGAGGGGCGCAAAATATCTCCTTTAGCTATTTCATACAGATGTTCAATATCAATATTCTGTTTTGCCAAAATCGGTTTGGCTTTTGAAAACGCTATATTGAATTGCCGTTTTTTTATTAATTCACTTTTGAATAGTTCACTATCTCCTCTATGGAGTTTAAAACGTACCTGCATTGATAGTGTATCGATAAATTCATATAAATTAATAGAGTTATACAAAATAGGGGTTAAATCGATCTGCTGCATTTTTTTAATCAAGCTTTGCACATATTGACCATTTTTAGGGTAGGGCCCTAATGTGTGTTTAAGCCAATGGCTATCATAAGTGTCAAGCTTTACCTGACTTGACTGTACCTTTATAGCTAACTGCGAATCGAACAGATTTTTTAAGTAACGTTCAACATGGTATTGAGTACTAAAACCAACGGCAGATTGTCGTTTTATTATCGCAGGTGTTTTTAGGGTTGCTTGTTGTAATAAAAACTGATTCTCATACAGACGAGTTCTAACTTCATTGATTGTAATTTCAGGTTTGTGCTTTAAATAAGCACGATGCATAAAGTTAACTTCATCACTACTGTATTGTGTAAATGAGGCCATTACTAGGGAGTGGTAAAAAGCCCCTAGTAATGTAATCACTAAAATAGCCATTTTTTTCATTAGCGAGCAACCATGGCGTGGTTTAATAAGTGCACCACCATTGCTATTGCATGGGGCACTACTTGCTTAGCTATATTAAGGCGATCAAAATGATCTTCTGAGTTGAGTACAATCCCACCTTGTGCATAAGAAAATGAACCGCCTTGAGTTAATAATGGGCGAACATCTTGGCTATTTTTATCTAAAGGCGAGAACGTTTGCATTGCTTGAGTAACGAATGATAAATCGTTGAGCTGCTCTTGATCATAGTAATCTTTTACCCAACTTTCCCAGCTAGAGTGGTTAAGGTCTGATGTGGTCCATGTGTGGTGAGGTTGTAATAAATCAGTAGTATGAAATACAAACCCTAATACTTGAGGATTTCCGCTTTGTAAGTAACTTTGATACCAATATTGGCCTAAATTATCGATAGGTTGAAATGGCATTTCTTCAAAGTCATCGTACATAGAATAGGTTGAGTTGCTATCGATTCTGTAGTGAGATTCTGTTACACCATAACTGTTATATTTTGAAGAGTCGGCATTGAACCAACCTGTTTCCCCCCCTTTACCATCATCAAGATAGTCACCTTTAAGCCAAGCAGATGCAAGATTATCAATAGTGCCCCAAACGGTGAGCTTCTCATAATTATAACCACCAAAATCGTTTCCATGTTGGTCTGCACCTTGGGTATGATTTTGAAAATGCCAATAGCTTGTATATTTAACTATACTTTGCGCTGCTCCCCATACTGGCGCTTGAACACATGAACCTGTAATAGCACCACAGAAAAAGGTGTCTTCAAAGTCATCTACGTCATAAGCAGCTTGTCCCAGCAGCTCGGCTAATTCAGAGATTGTCAGATTGTTTTGTGCAGCGTACTGACGTAAGGCAGCATATTCGGTGCTGGCTGGGTGTTGCTGCATATAATTTACGGCATCTAGAACAATACGTTTGTGAGTTTCTTGACTAAAAGCTTGAGCTTGGCTTGTACCGAGTAATAAAAGTGTCGCTGCAATTAATTGTTTTTTCATTTTATTCTCATCATAGTTTGGAGTAAGAGGTGCTATTAAAAAATAAGCTCATTACACTGACATGACAAATAAATTAAACATTTAATTAACAATATTACCTGATTTTGGTACTTTAATATTAATTATCAAGGATACTGCCGCCAATTGACGGCATTTATATTTACAGCTTTTCAATATTATTTAAATAGTTGTTAGCTTGCTCTAAGGTTTCTTGGCGCAATGATTCATCTTGTTTATCCCAATTACGATAAACCATGCCTATTCGCGGGTTTTTCTCAAGTCGTTCTCGGTGTTTTTGCATAAACTGCCAGTAGAGGCTGTTTAGCGGACACGCGTCTTTACCCACTTTTTCTTTTACTTTGTATTGGCAGCTTTTACAGTAGTCACTCATTTTATTTATATAGTTGCCGCTAGCCGCATAAGGCTTAGTGGCTATGATGCCATCGTCAGCAAACTGGCTCATCCCTCGGGCGTTAGGCATTTCTACCCACTCAATAGCATCGATATAAACACCTAAATACCATTCATCCACTTCATCGGGACTGATGGCGGTTAATAAGCAAAAATTACCTATTACCATTAAACGTTGAATATGATGGGCATACGCGCTGTCTAAGCTTTGTGTTAATGAGTGGCTTAAGCAATTCATTTTTGTTTTACCATTCCAAAAATAACTCGGCAGTACACGAGTTGCATTAAGCTGGTTTTTGTTGGCGTAATCGGGCATATTTTTCCAATAAACGCCACGCACATATTCTCGCCACCCCAGTACTTGGCGAATAAAGCCTTCAACCTGAGAAATAGATATTTCATCTTGACGTTGTTGATACTCTTTAACAACACGGTCGATAACATAGCGAGGGGGTAAAATCTTGGCATTTAACGCAAACGATAATCGGCTGTGATAAAAGGTATCTTTATCAGGGCATTGATCTGTCATCGCATCTTGAAATTGACCAAAGCGAGGCAGTAAATGTGCACAAAAATGATCAAGCGCACTTATTGCTTGCTTACGGGTTGTTGGCCAGCTTAATTGCGTGTCTATCTGTCCAAAGTAGTTTATTTTATGTTTATCTAAACGCTCAATGATGGCGCTAACATCATTTTTAAATAATTTGGGTTTGGGGATATCGGCTAGATCACTTTTTGAAAACTTATTACGGTTATTGGCATCGAAGTTCCATTGACCGCCATGAGGTTTATCGTCGTCCATTAAAATATCAAACTGCTTACGCATTGCCCGATAAAAATGCTCCATGGTGACGTGTTTATCTTTTTTAAAGCGTTTATCTATGTCGTTAAATGCCAATAAAAAGTGTTCGCTGTCACAGGCATTCACCGTTAACTCGCTATTTATCGCGAATTCGTGAAGTTGTGTTTTTAAACGGTACTCATCTGGATATTGATATTCAATAGAGGTACATTCATGCTGCTTGGCTAAACGCGTTAAAAGAGCGGGTAAGTCATCATCGTCTTTGGTGTCATCTAGCGTGAGATGTAAAACATTGAAGCCAGCATCTTTTAATGCATTAGCGAAGTTTTCCATGGCTTTAAAAAAGGCTGATATTTTTTGCACATGGTGTTTTACATAGTGTGCTTCTTGCATAAGTTCAGCAATAACAAATACTGTGTCGTCTGATTTGTCTTTAAACCACGAATGAGCAGGATTGAGCTGATCACCTAAAATCAATCTTAGTGTGTTGTATTTTTTCATAATTAGCCAAAATTCACTCTTATACGTGATATTTTTAAAAGCGATCTATTTCTTAAAGTATGTTTAACCTGAACTCTGGTTAAGAGGTTTACTAACATATTAAATCAAAAATGATATTTATGTTTATTTTCTCTAGCCAGAGATTTTCAGTGAAAACAAGGCGAAATTACGCGTCAATAGCTAGCCTATTGCAAGTAAATTCAACGCAGTTAGCGCTGAAAATAGCTGCTTGAGATAGATTTATTATCCAAAGTTCAGGTTACCGATAATAGAGCACCGAATGCGATTTAATACAGCGGTTAATTGTAACGATTCAAATTTTATAGCAAACATAGTGTAGGTAAGGCGATAAACTAGGTTGCTTTTTTTATCAACTTATTAGTTATTATGGTTGCTAATTTAGCGGCACATCCTTATAATAGCGGCCATTGTTTAGTAGGTTATAAAATTTACTAACAGCGATATTAAGTTATTAACTTTTTATCTATTGGCGCGGGATGGAGCAGTCTGGTAGCTCGTCGGGCTCATAACCCGAAGGTCGTTGGTTCAAATCCGGCTCCCGCGCACA